>JAHEGF010000216.1 GCA_024645155.1 Phyllobacteriaceae bacterium
TGTCCGAGGCGCTGGAGCGTGCACGCGGAGGCCATGCCATTTCGGTTCTCAACACCGCCCCGTTCAAGGGCGAGGCGACGCCGCTTCTGGCGATGGCCGACTATGTGGTTGCCAACGAAACCGAGTTCGATCTCTATGCCCGTGCGCTGTCGCTTGACGGCGGGGACCGGATCACGCGGATGCAGGCATTCGCGTCTTCCACCGGCCGCACGATGATCGTCACGCTCGGTAAGGACGGCGCCGTCGCTGCAACCGGCGAGGAAATCATCGAGGTTGCCGCCCACCCGGTCAAGCCGGTCGATACGGTGGGTGCCGGCGACACGTTTTGCGGTTATCTCGCCGCCAGCCTGATTGCCGGTCTTTCGCTTTCAGATGCGATGCGCCGCGCGGCGGTTGCCGGGTCCCTTGCCTGCCTCAAACACGGCGCGCAAACGGCGATACCAGCTGCCAAGGATGTTGAATTGGCCGTTGTTGAGGGACAGCGGAAATGACCGGTGCAAAGTTTCAGCGCCACTGGGTCGACATCGATCCCGAGCGCATGGAGCGCTACGAAGACATGTTCCGCTGGAACCCGGCAACTGAACATTTTTACGATGCGGCAAAGATCGGCGCAGGCCAGGTGATTGCCGACTTCGGTTGCGGGCCCGGTCATGCGGCAATCGAATTTGGCAAACGCACAGGTGCCGGCGGGCATGTCCACGCGCTCGACATCAATGAAGAGTTCATCAAGCGGACCCGCAAGCGCGCCTCCGAAAACGGGCTGGGCGACCGGATTACCGCGCACCTTTTGACCGATCACAGATTACCGCTGGCCGACAACAGCACGGACCGGATCATTGCGCGCAACACGATCATCTATGTCGACGATCCCGTCGCCACGTTTCGCGAGTTTCGCCGCGTGCTGCGACCCGGCGGCATTGCCCACCTAATCGAGGGTGACTGGCGCATGACTGCGGTCGAGCCGGTGCCTACCGGCGAATGGCGGGCCCTGATCGAGGCGGCAAGCGGTGCCTGGCCGAGGCCCGAAATCGGCAGGCAACTGCACCGGTTCCTGCGCAAGGCCGGGTTTGAGACTGTCGCATTGCAGGTGCTGACAAGCCCGGATCTTGAAGGCCGCCTGATCGGCATGATCAACACTGTCGCCGGATATGCGCGCAATTCCGGGAAAATGGAGCGCAACCGTATCGACGCCGTCCTCGAACAGGTCGAGCAGGGGTTGGTAGACGGTACATACCTGGCGATATCGCCGCAATTTGTCGCCACCGCCATTGCCTGAATGGCGGCAATCTAGAGCCGGGCCAGCCGTTCGGTCAGAAGCGCAAAGAAACCGTCGGAATCAATCTCGCGCATGACCTGCGCATTGGGGGGATGGCCGGTGACCCGCCACCAGTCGACCACGGTCATGCCCATGGTCAGTTCAGAACCGGTCTCGATTGCCACATGGCAGTGGCGGCCAGAAAAAAGCTCCGGCTTGAGCAACCAGGCGATAACGCACGGATCGTGCAGCGGGCCGCCGTCGGTGCCGTATTTTTCCTCGTCAAACCGTTCAAAGAAATCGAGCAGTTTGGCGGTGGCTTCGCCTACCTGCGTGCCCAATGTGCGAAACGCCTCGATCCTCCTGGCGGTTGTCAGCGCCTTGTGGGTGACATCCAGCGGCATCATGATGACCGGTATCCCGGAACGGAAAACGATATCAGCGGCGTGCGGATCGACATAGATGTTGAACTCGGCTGTGGGGGTGACATTGCCGCCCTCAAAGAAACCGCCACCCATCATGACGATCTCGCGAGTTTTTGCCGCAATAGCCGGTTCTCGTATCAGGGCCAGCGCAACATTGGTCAGGGGGCCGAGAGTGCACAGCGTGATCTCACCGGCATCGTGCGCCATGATGGTTTCGACAAGAAAATCGACACCGTGCTGTTCCTGCAACGGCATTTTCGGCTCATGAAGCACGGGACCGTCGAGCCCGGTCCGGCCATGGACGTGTTCTGCGGTCACCAGTTTGCGGACCAGTGGACGGACAGCGCCGGCAAATACCAGGGTCTCGGGCCTCCCGGCCAGTTCACAGATCTTGCGTGCATTCTTCTCGGTGAGCGCCAGCGGCACGTTGCCCGCAACGGCGGTTATGCCGAGTATTTCAAGCTCGGGACTGGCGAGCGCCAACAGGATGGCAACCGCATCGTCCTGACCGGGATCGGTATCAATGATGATCTTGCGTTGCTCGTGCATGGGTGCCGGTCCTGTACTCTTGAATAGTGTTCTCCAACGGACCATATCAGGGGCAAGCGGTGAAATGCCATCCGGGTTTCGCCGATTGTTGTCGCTCACTGAGGACCCTGCCATGTCACGCATGACACCCTTTTCAAGTCCGCTGATGCTGGGATTTGATGCAATGGAAAAGACGCTCGATCGCATCGCGAAGTCGGGCGACGGTTATCCGCCGTACAATATCGAACGTATTTGCCAGGATGGCGGAGATGTTCGCCTGCGCATTACACTGGCTGTCGCCGGGTTTGCAGAAGACGATCTTGAAGTGACAACTGAAGAAAGCCAGCTGATCATCCGTGGCCGCCAGGCGTCTCAGGGTGAAAGTGATTACCTGCACCAGGGGATCGCATCGCGGCAGTTTCAACGCACCTTCATGCTCGCCGATGGAATGCGGGTTACCGGAGCCGCCCTGAAAAACGGGCTTTTGACCATTGATCTCGACCGGCCGGAACCAAAGCAAACGGTCCGCAAAATCAAGATCAAGGCGACCGAATAGCTGCGTAATCACGCCGTGATCTACCGACAATTCGTGCGTTTACAGAGACTTAAGCATGGAGTTGCTATACTCCGTGTGTGTAAGGAGGCCGACCATGACCGGATCCGATATGAAAATTGTCCTGACTGAGGGCGAATTCGCACATCTTGGCGAGGGCAGTGTTGCCTATCTCCGCAAAATGAAAAGCGACGACCTTGCCGGACGTTTCCCCAACCTGCCCGACATGGCGCCGGGCCTGGATTTGTGGGCTTTGTTCTCGGCTGACGGACAGCCGATCATGCTCGCAGACCACCGCGACGGCGTGCTTGCCGGGGCCCTGGAAAACGACCTGACCCCCGTGGCCATCCACTAACCGGTCCTGCGGCGGATCAGGCTGCGTCAGATGTCTGATCGCCACTGAGAAAAGCGAATATTGCGGCCGCATTGTCGGTGCCGCGGATCTTGGCAACCATTTCCGGATCACGCAAAAGGCGGGCAATACGCGACAATGCCTTCAGATGGTCGGCTCCGGCACCTTCGGGTGCCAGCAGCAGGAACACCAGATCGACCGGCTGGTCGTCAAGCGCCTCGAAATCAACGGCGTGCGGCAACCGGGCAAATACACCGATGATGCGGTGAATGCCCGGCAGTTTGCCATGCGGAATTGCCACACCGTTGCCAACGCCGGTAGAACCGAGACGTTCGCGTTGCAGCAACGTGTCGAAAATTTCCCGTTCCGGCAGTCCGGTGACAGTTGCAGCGCGTTCCGAGACAAGCTGCAGCACCTGCTTCTTGGAATTTGCCTTGAGAGCAGGGATAACTGCATCCGCTCCAATGAGGTCGCTCAAATCCATTGCCAATGGTTCCCGAGTTTCAATGCGCCTGACGCAAGCCGTTTCCGGTAGCGCTACGCGGCGCCCTGAGCATTTGACGGATCGATCCAGCCGATATTGCTGTCCGCCCGCCGGTAAACGATATTGACCTGTCCGTTTCCTGCATTGCGAAATACAAAAACAGGGCTGTCTTTCAAATCCAGTTCCATCACCGCCTCTGCAACCGACATCGGGCGCAATGACAGGGTCGATTCAGCGACGATTGCCGGCGCATAATCATCCGGCACTTCTTCTGCCTCGTCGCCGGCAGATGTCATGATCCTGTAGGCGGCTTCGGTGACATCGCGAATCTCTGATTCCGAACCGTGCGATTTCAGGCGCCGCTTGTATCGGCGCAAGCGCTTTTCGATTCGCTCTGCAGCCACTTCGAAGGCTGCGACCGGTTCCATTGCCGTGCCGCTTGCCTGCAACACGATGCCTGAATCCAACCGGACCGTGCAATCTGCATCAAAGCCCGAACCGGTCTTTTCGACGGTGATATTGCCGCGGTAGCCACGATCAAAATACTTCTCAAGGGCGCTGGCAATGCGGTCTTCAATACGAATGCGGAACGCATCCCCGATCTCCATGTGCTTTCCAGAAATCCGAAGGCTCATGAGGCGGCCGACCTTTCATTTCGCAAGGTTTCGAAAATCAATCTAAACTGGTTGCCGGTCAAAACAACAGGAGATTGCCCGTTATCCGCGGAAAATCCGGCAGCGGTGCAAGTCGGATTATTGCTGATTGCTGCGGGTTGTTCAGACAGTTCCAGCGAATGGATCGGGCTTCTATTCGCATCACACCGGATTGTCAACGCGCGCCGATTTCGCCTGTGCACAGCCATCCGGTCACCGCCCCGCCGCAACCAGCGCCTTCTTCTCGCGGCGCCGCTGAACCGACGACGGAATGTTCATCGCATCGCGATATTTGGCAATGGTGCGCCGGGCAATATCGATGCCTGAGGCTTTCAGCGCCTCGACAATCGCATCGTCCGACAGGACGCCATCGGCGGTTTCGCCATCGATCATGCGGCGGATGCGGTCGCGTACCGCCTCCGATGAATGGGTATCGCCGTCTCCTGTTGCCTGAATGGCAGCGGTGAAAAAATACTTCAACTCGAACACGCCGCGTGGTGTCGACATGTACTTGTTGGAGGTGACGCGGCTAACCGTCGATTCATGCATCTCGATCGCATCGGCCACGGTTTTCAGGTTGATCGGCCGCAAATGCTGGACTCCGTGGACCAGAAAAGCGTCCTGCTGTTTCACGATCTCGGCTGCGACCTTCAAAATGGTCCGCGCCCGCTGGTCGAGGGAGCGGGTAAGCCAGCTGGCGTTCTGCAGGCATTCGGATAGGAATTCCCTTTCTTTTTCATTCGCAGCCTTCGACACTTCCGAATAATAAGTCTGATTGATCAATACCCGCGGCAAAGTGTCGGGGTTGAGCTCCACCGCCCAGCTTCCGTCCGGTTTTGCGCGCACGCTAACATCGGGCACCACGATATCGGCAACACCGGTAGAAAACGCAGCTCCCGGTTTCGGATCGAGTGCGCGAATTTCGGCAACCATGTCGAGTATGTCGGACTGATCAACACCGCACAGTTTCTGCAAAGAAACAAAGTCGCGCCTGGCCAGCAGATCAAGACGGTCCAGCATTGCCTGCATTGCCGGATCGAGCCGGTTTCTGCGGGCGCATTGAAGCGCCAGGCATTCCGACAGGCTGCGTGCAAAGATGCCGGCGGGATCAAAGGCCTGGCACCGCCTCAACACTGCTTCAACCACTTCAGGCGTCGTGCCGAGCCGGTCCGCGATATCATCACACTCCCCCCGCATGTAGCCGGTATCGTCAAGCCAATCGGCAAGTTCTGATGCGACAAGCCGTTCGCCCGGAGTGAAATTCGCAAAGGAAACCTGCTCCTGAACGAGGTCGCCAAGGGTTACTGCGGCGGCTGTAACCTCTTCAAGATCAACTGCATTTGCGGACCCGGATGATGACCCGCCTAAGGCCGAGCGCCATTGGTCGCCCAGTGCTGGCGCCAATGGCCCGCTGCCGGTATTTTCCTCGCCATAGATACTGTCGGCGGGAACATCGAGGTCGCGCTGCGTGAATTCGGCAGTTTCGATTGTCACATTGTCCGAAAGCCGGTCAGCGCTAT
>JAHEGF010000217.1 GCA_024645155.1 Phyllobacteriaceae bacterium
TTCGCGCTCAAACAGTTCGGATTTTCTTTCCAATTCCACTTCGGTCAGATCGCGATTTGCTATCGCTTGTCCCAGATCAGCTTTGCGCGCTGCAAGCGTCGCAAGGTAGGTATCTGGCTCTATCCGAAAAAGAAGATCTCCTTCTTTCACGAACTGTCCATCTTGAACGAGGACTTCTTCGATAAATCCGCTCACACGAGCAACGATATCGACTTTGTCGACAGCCTCACCCCTGCCAATGAAAATCGCCTGATCCGTCAGTTCTTCGGTATAAGCGGCCGCTACGGTTACCTTTGGTGGCGGCGCGGTCTGAGCCCAAACCGCTGCATCGAAGAAAAAGACCGAAAAGCAAAACCCCAAACAGTACGGAAAGTTGCTTTTCATCAGGGCAATCCTCAAAATTTTGCTTCCGGACCCGGGCAAGCAGTACCCGCCAACAAGAGTCACTGCGCACCATACCCAATCCAGTCGAGTTGCCCACAAGAAGTTTCCCATTGCTTGTTCGGAACCCGACATCCGGATCTAGATTCGAGCTCGCGCTGGCTGGCGGATGCTTGTTCAGCAGTTGATACCGTGGAGCGCGTCTCCAATACGCAATGTCAGCGCCGACGATGCGCAGTGCGGTGTTCGCCGGATTGGAGTTTACATCGACAGTATCCAGCCGGAGAGAAGCGAAATACGGCTTGCTTTCTCTAATTTTCCAAGATGACAGGATTGAACCATCGGACCTCGCAAGGCAGTCCTTTCAATGCGCCTTTTTATCTCGTGCGCCCAGAACGCCGGGTCGGCACACTTTTGGCGCAATCCGCCCGGCATCAAGCAGGTACGGCCGAAAATGCACTAGCAGCTACTCACCGGAGCGCTGCGCGATTTCAACCCGATTTCCGTCACGAGCCCGCAAATTCTTCACGCATTGCCGGCGTCTATTCACTGCAAATGTTGTTGAGCGTGGCGCGCATGCGATTATTGAGCGCCCTTTTGGGTCTGGGGCCGAGATACCCCGATCAGTTGCAGTCGCGGGGCGATTTATCGTTACCGCGATCGTCGAGTTGGGAACAGGCGCGCAGCCGCGAAAGCAACGTAATCAGGCTTTTCCGAAGTCAATTTTCGGTGGAAATTTACAGGAAGTTGCGGATTTTCGCCTATTCCGATCACGGTCCTTGATTGGGAATGACCGATTTGGGATCACAGCACCCGAGGAGTTCATTCGAGCAGGTAAAACATGTCGCGATTTCGAATTGCCGGGCCATTGGCCAGGGCGGCCTTATTGACGGTATTTGGACTGACTTTTCCTTTCAACGCCACAGCGACCGCCAAAGCATGCGACGCGTCTTTGGTTGAAAGTATCCCGAAGCGTGAAGTTCGCGCCCCGTCCGGCAGTGCAGTCATGGAACGGCTCACCAAGAAAGGCGGAACAGCGCGCGATCAGGAAGTCGTGCGACATGTTCTATCCGGCAATGTCCCGTCATTTCTCCGCCAACTCAGCCCCGTATCGATCGCTGGCACCCTTGCGTCCGGACAGCCGGTTCTGGTGACGATCTGTGTGATGCCGGAATATCTGGCAGTCGGTGATGATCGTGATTTTGTTCGGGTTCCGATGGGCCTTGGCGCTGCGGCCCGGATAGCGGAGGCCTTCGATTTTCTGCTGCCGACGCCGCGAATGGTGGACGCGATCTATGCACAAGCCCGCATTCGAGTGGCGCCAAGCCCGATGAAGCCAACTTCGCAGATGAGTTCGACGGCTTACTTGGTCACTCACAATGACACCGTGGATCGCCAGGTATCGCAGCTGGGTAAACCGGGAGCAGCGCTGACGGCCGGACACAAGAAAGACCTGGTGCTGTCGAACCGGCTGATTTCCAAGCCCGGCCGGGTCGCCATTTACGGCTGGCACCGGCCGAATGGAAAGCCGATCCAGCCGCTGAGCACCGTGCATGGTGCCGAATATGCTGATTACAGTCATGGGGTGCGGCTGGTCAGCCGGATAGCCTATGTCAACGGTGAGGAACGGCCGCTTCAGGATATCCTGGGCGATAAGGCTTTGGCTTCTGTCCTCACGGGCGAGGGGCCGATTAACGATGTTGATCGGCTGTTGCGGGGGCTGTCTCGCTTGGCATCGAATTGAGTATGATGCGCTAATTTATCGTTTTGCAGCAACGGAAGCCGAGGTGATAGTTGGCGTGGCTGGATCGGCTCATCACACGAGAGCCGTGCCAATATGGCGCCCGCCAGCGACACCAGTCAGGGTGCGCGCGGTAGCGGTCGAAGATAAACCAGCTTCCCTTCATTTCGGTGACGCCTAATGCTTTACTGCCTGCGCTGGACATTTGGTCAGGCGCGAGTGGCAGATTCATATGCTCAGCGGCGTTCCCATTGATATCGTAGACGCCCAGCGGGCTTTTGCAGCCTGGAAAACTTCCGGTCGGGTACGTGTTCGAGCCGCAACTGTTGAAGCCGCCGCCGCCGCAGGTGGAACTTTTCTGGCTCGCGGCGGCGCAGATTCCCGGCCGATAGGCGGGGCCATAGCTCCAGCTTTGAGTCGGCGCATATTTCGCATTGTGCGAGTTCCGCATTCTGTTAACAGCGGCGCTGGCTGACATCCCGCGCGCAAGATCAAACGGGTAGTCGGCCGGCTCCAGCGCCCCGGCGCAGGCTCCTTCCCATTCATGGGCGTCGCACAAGCGTTTTCCGATTGCGGCACAGATTTCGGCGGCTTCGACAGCCTTGGTCCAGACCACGGGATACGTGCAAGGGATGTTTGGAAACTCAAACTGGTCGATGCAGGATGTTGCCTCTCCCGGTCTTTGCGTCCTTGGGTCGTACAGTGGCGCCATGAATCGTTCGCCGCAGATCCTGCTATTGCGTGCGTCGTCGTAACCATTTGGACCGCCGGGTGCACGGGCGCGGCACTCTTCCGGTGTCATCGGGTGGCGGGTGATACGCGGATTACCTTGCCCGATGAAACCCGACCGGGCGAAGATCTCTCGCAGGCGGCCGAGCTCGCTTGCGTTCAGTCGATGGACCTTGGCCAATTGATCGAAGAGAACCGCATTGGCTTCTTGCAGCGATTGCGCGCTGGCCGGAGAAGACGCGGCTGCGAACACAATGGCAAGCATGCGAAATAGCTGTTTCATTGCGTGTCCTCCTTCCGTGTCAAGTAAAACAGATCGCGGTTGTCGGGATATCCTATGAACCTCGGGATGATTGTGCCATTGCGCATCTTCTTGTCGATCAGCGACATACCCGGAACAAGATGGGCGACGTGCATCTGACCGGCACGCGGGACGTACAGCGCCAGGTAGGTATGTTCCAGCGCGTTCATGTCCATGAGCATCGCGTAGCGACACCCATATGCCTGAAACGTTCTGGCCATGGCGGATGGTGTAGCGGTCGAGAAATAGCCGTAGAGCAGATATTCTTTGCCCGCGTTTTCGACCATGCAGGCGCCCGCGCGCAGCGTGCGCAGCTTGGCATCGGCCGAACCCGACCAGTTCCCGGCGCCCCATTGGGTGACACGATCGCCTGGAACTCCGGTGCCGGTTTCTGGGTCGGTTTCCAAAAGCGGCACACCGTTCTGGCGCGCGAAACGGATCATCGACAGCAGCGCATTGTCCGCATCTTGCCAGGTTTTCATGTGAATGGAACCGTCGGCGAGCACAAGAATCGTCGAAAGGCCCGGCTGCAGCTTGCTCAGGATCGCTCCGTTCTCAATAAATCCATAGTGGTGGCCCATGTTGAAAGTTGACATATCGCCGAACTTGAACGCGCCGTGCGCGCGTTTGAAGCCGCCGGTAAAGGTGGCGATTGTCCGATTGGTGATAACCGGATTGATCATGCCCAGCAGAACCAATGGATCGGGCCGGTTGATGCCATCCGGCCCCGGCAGGCCACGCGGGCGGGCAGCAGCAGCAGGTCGCGGTGACCAGCCCAGGGAGGGATGGTCGGTGCCTAGTGCGAACCCCATGTCGAATTGCGACAAATCGAACGCAATCATGTAACCGGTGGCCTTTGCTTCGACGGAGTCGAGCCGATTGGTCTTGCCGGGGCCGTTCATGATCTCTGTCGCTATTGCGCGCGGCTGGAAGGCGCTGGCAAAAACACCGGGCATATCGACAACAGGATACCACAGACCCATCGCCATTCGTCCCGGGGACGTGCGCTCGAGCGCAATGTCAAGCAAAGTTCCGATTACCGGGCGCTCGTTGTCCGGCGCGTTTGTCCGCATTGGCGGCGGCCCGTCCTCGAGCGGATCAGTGTTGGAGGTGGCCAGCTTTTCGCTGGTTTCCATCTGCGAATCCTTGAAAAAATTGTCTCTGACAAAGCGTACAATGCTTTCGCCGCCCCAGATGTTGTCGCGTAGGAATTCGGCCGCGGATTCCAGGTTTGTGCGTGAACCGCCGACTTTGTTTCTCAGGAACAATGTGCCGCCGCAGATTGGCGCGAAGGGCTGTTTGCTGTTGCGCGCGGCGTTCAATTCCTCCAATCCGTTCGACCAAGGCCTGCAGCGCCGCGTGTCCTCCGCGTTATTGATCAACAGTGCGGGATCCGACCCGACCTCCAGCGCTAGCTTTTGCCTGTGTGGCTCCGGATTCTCAATATGAAATATTTCAACCATTTTTCCGGACGCTTCACGAATTTCGACGAGGAACCAGGCGCCGATGTTGGGATTGAGCGACGTAAGAACGATGTCGCCGTTGTTGGCTCCTCGTGCGCCGGAGACCGTCTCCCGAAAGAGCTGAAGATCGAGCACGGTCTTGGCGCGCACTGCGTCGTAGGCCTCGCGCTGCGATTCCAAGACGTCTGTCGACTGAGCAATTGCAAAGGGTGTCAGTCCCGTGGCCCACGCCGCCGAACAGAAGAACAGTCTGATTGCCGCTTTCCACATGGAATACCTCGCGGTTATCTTGTCACATAAACATTTTTACCAGCCGGAGCGCGCCTTTGCGCCAGGGAACGCGATGGGTTACGCCTGCAGCGGCGGCGATCCGGTTTCGATTTGCAGCATACCAGTCGTAGTTGCGGACGAGTGCCTGTTCATTCGAATGTTTCGGCGCGAACCCGAGTCGATCAATGATCTTGTCGGTGCTGACGAAACTGTCTTTTCCGGCCGTTTCATAGATCCACTTATAAAGCGGCGACAAATGCAGCGCTTCAAGCCCGCGGAGGGTCCAGATTGCCGGTGCGGCCGGAAGTCCAATAATCCGCTTACCAAACCCGGCTCGGTCCAGAACGGCTTGAAAGCTTTCGCGCAACGATCCGAAGCGAGTTGCCCCGACATTGAAAGTGTCGTTCACAGCGTCACGATCGCCTTCCGCAGCAAGGAGAACAGCCTGGTTTAGATCCTCTACATCAAGGAGCTGATAACGGTTGTTGCCCGATCCCAAAACCGGGAAATTGTGCCCACTGAATGCGAAATCATAGAGTAACTCGAAAGCGCCCAGACGCTCGGGACCAACGAAGGATTTGGGTCGCAGGATAGGAAGACACAAGCCATTTGCGCGGAAGTCGGCGCAGACGGCCTCGGCCTGTACCTTTGACTCGCCGTAGGGGCCGACACCTTCAACCGTATCGGTCTCGATCAGCGGATGGTGGTCCGGAATTCCGTAAACCGCCGTGCTGGAGACGTGAATGAATCGCTTCACGCCCTTGTTGGCGGCGGTTTCAAGAAGACGACGCGTCCCCTCGACGTTGGTCGAAATGATCTCATGACGTTCGCATAGGGGAAGAGCCGCAGCACAATGCACGACTATGTCGATCTCT
>JAHEGF010000218.1 GCA_024645155.1 Phyllobacteriaceae bacterium
GGTTGCGACGAAGTGGTGACCGGTATCGGCCGCACCGGCGTGGTCGGCATTATCGCCGGTAGCGGCAACAATAGCGGTAACGGCAAGGATACCACTATCGGGCTGCGCGCCGACATGGACGCACTGCCGATAACCGAGGCGACCGGGGCAGAATGGAGCTCGCAGGTGCCCGGCAAGATGCATGCATGCGGCCATGATGGCCACACGGCCATGCTGCTGGGTGCCGCCAAATACCTGAGCGAAACGCGCAATTTCTCCGGCCGAATCGCGGTGATTTTCCAGCCCGCCGAGGAGGGTGGCGGCGGTGGCAACGAGATGGTCAAGGAAGGCCTGATGGAACGTTTCAACATCTCGCGGGTCTTCGGCATGCACAACATGCCCGGACTGGATATCGGCAAATTCGCAATCAGGCCGGGGCCGCTGATGGCGTCGACCGCCGAATTTACCGTCACGGTCACGGGCCAGGGCGGCCACGCTGCCATGCCCAACAAGACCGTCGATCCCATCGTCGCGGCAAGCCACATGGTCACGGCGTTGCAGACCATCGTTTCGCGCAATGCCAACCCGGTCGAATCGCTCGTGATATCGGTCACCAAGTTTCATGCCGGCGACGCCTTTAACGTCATACCCGGCACCGCCGAACTGGCGGGCACCGTGCGCACCCTTGATCGCGAAATCGCCGATATGGCCGAATACCGCATCCGCGCGGTACTCGACGGTATTGCCGCCGCTCTCGGCGTTACGATAAAATTCGCCTATGACAGGAACTATCCGGTAACGGTCAACAACCCCGACGAGACGGTCTTTGCGGCTTCCGTCGCTGCGGCCGTGTCGGGCGATGCGGCCGTCGACACCGATGTTCCGCCGACGATGGGCGGCGAGGATTTTTCCTACATGCTGGAGGCCCGGCCCGGAGCGTTTATCTTCGTCGGCAATGGCAATACCGCCGGCCTTCACAACCCGGCCTACGATTTCAACGACGAGGCAATCCCGGTTGGCGTCAGCTACTGGGTGAAACTGGCGGAAACCGCGCTGCCGCGTTGAAGCGTAAATCGGACAATGGGGCTTGGCGTCTGCCGATCGAGCGGTTAAATCTCGGTGCGTGGTCCCGTAGCTCAGCAGGATAGAGCATCAGATTCCTAATCTGGGGGTCGCGCGTTCGAATCGCGCCGGGATCACCAATTCTCCCACTTTTACCCGTTTGGAATCTCTCCTGCTGACAGGCAGCCCAAAGGCACGCCTGGGCACCATATTGATGCTATGGCACATTCGAAAAACGGAGTAATAATCGCGGACCGATCACGATTGCGCAGGGAGTGCACCCATGAGCCTTTTCCAGCAGCTACAGCGCCGCATGGAAGAAGACCGGCCGATCCGTGTCGGGCTCATCGGCGCCGGAAAGTTCGGTTCGATGTTTCTGTCGCAGGCGATCCGGATTCCCGGCATTCATATCGCCGGGATTGCCGACCTGTCGCCGGAATCCGCCAGATCCAATCTTGAGCACATCGGCTGGCCACTCGACCGTTTCGCGGCTGCATCCCTGGGCGAGGCCCTGCGTACCGGCCGGACATACATCGGCGATGATCCGTCGCAACTGTTAGCCAGCCCGCAAATCGACATCATCGTCGAGTGCACCGGAAACCCGGTCGGCGCTATCGAGCACCTGCTGGCCACGTTCGACGCAGGCAAGCATGCGATCAGCGCAACCGTCGAGGCCGATGCCATATGTGGCGCGGCGCTTGCGGCAAGGGCAAGGGCCAACGATGTCATCTATTCGATGGCCTTTGGCGACCAGCCGGCAATGGTATGTGACCTTGTGGATTGGGCACGCACATGCGGGTTCACGGTTGCGGCGGCCGGGCGCGGCCACAAATGGCTGCCCGAATACCGGTTTTCCACGCCCGATACGGTTTGGGATCATTGGGGTCTGACGCGCAAACAGGCAGAGGCCGGGCGCCTGAATCCGAAAATGTTCAATTCCTTTCTCGATGGCACGAAACCGGCGATAGAATCGGCGGCGATCGCCAACGCCTGCGCACTGGATGTCCCGCCCGGCGGCCTGCAATATCCTCCCGGCTCGATTGAAGACATTCCGTCGTTGATGAGACCGCGCTCTTCTGGCGGCGTGCTGGAAAAATCCGGCATGGTGGAGGTCATTTCGTCGTTGCGCCCTGACGGTTCGGAGATCGCCAACGATATCCGCATGGGGGTGTGGGTTTGCATCGAGGCGGCAAGTGACTACCAGCGCCAGTGCTTTGCCGAATACAAGGTTCATACCGACGACACCGGCAACTATTTCTGCCTTTACAAGCGCTGGCATCTCATTGGGCTCGAGCTTGGCATGTCGGTTGCCAATGTCGGCATTCGTGGCGAGTCGACCGGCACGGCAACGCAATTCCGCGCCGACGTGGTGTCTGTCGCCAAGCGCAACCTGAAGGCCGGTGAAATGCTTGATGGCGAAGGCGGGCACACGGTGGCGGGGCAATTGCGCCCGGCGTCCATGTCCGTGCCGATGCGGGCATTGCCGCTCGGTTTGACCGCCAACGTCAAGCTGCTCCGCGACGTCGCTGCCGACACGATACTGACCTATGACGATGTCAGCCTCGACAAGGATCTTACCGCGGTCCGTATCCGCATTGATCTGGAAGCCGATTTTCTCGAAGGAAAATACAGCGGCACCAGTTGAACAGGCCGTGCTAATGTATGGAAGGGCAAGAATCGGCTGATGCCCGCTTGGCAGCGGGGAAACCGGCCGGCATTGAAAAACACGTTCACGATCCCCAATATGAACGTATCCAAGGAGGGAGTGGCCATGCTTGAAGATATCAGGAAAAACGTCGTCCGTGGCAATATATGGGTCCGGCTGATTTACATGATTGTATTGGGTGTTGCGTTCAACGTCGCGGAATTCGTCATCCTTGTCACCGCGGTTTTCCAGTTCCTCGCCAGCCTGATTACCGGCGAACCGAACCAGCGCCTGATCAGCTTCGGGCGCAATACCGCCCGCTATGCCCAGCAGATCATCGCCTTCGTGACCTTTGCCAGCGAAGACAGGCCATTTCCATTCTCGTCCTGGCCAAGTGAGCCCCACGACGAGGCGGCGCCCGCAACCGCAGCAAGTGCTGCCGGTGACACGGTGACGCAAGCCGCGGCAATTGCCCCGAAAGCTGCCGCCGCAAAACCGAAAAGGCCTCCCGCAAGAAAGGCCGCAGCTGCACCAAAAGCCGCCGCGGCATCAAAGACCGCGGCAACAAAAAAGGCGCCGGCAGCAAGGAAACCCCCGGCACCTAAAAAGTAAGGCTAGGACGAGGTTCCGGGCGGAAGAGTCCGGTTACGGGACTCCCGTCTGTTTGTTCGTGGACGAATTCGTGTCAAGTGCTCGGTAAATTCCAACACTGCAAGCCGCCACCGACGCCGGTGGCTTGCGGCATTTGCCGTCGGCATCAAGCGCCGGACTGAACGCCGTTGTAGGCGGTATTGAGGCCTTTCGAGCCAGCGAAACAATGTCGCAGACGCGATAATCGGAAACAGGTTGAACTGGCAAGTCTGACCCAAAGCGGTCATTCGTACCCACGGCCCCTTTCATGGCCATTGGCAATGTTAAGATGCGCGGTCTTCCAGAAGAAAGGTCGATGCTGGCTTGTGCCCTTTCAGGGTTATTTCTCCGCGCGGTTCGGCCTGATACCGGCCTGACAAAGACTGCCAAACTTTTGCTGATATTTGGATTTTGTCAGGTAGGCCCTCGGACTCCATTCGGCTTGCGATATTCACGGTGTCTCCCCACAAATCATAGGCGAATTTCTGCGTTCCAATGACCCCCGCAACGACCGCACCCGAATGAATGCCAATCCGTAATTTGATGTCCAATCCATGCTGTTCGCGAAATTCTGCAAAAGCATCGCGCATTCCTAACGCCAGGCTTGCTATTTGCTCGACGTGGTCGGCCGTACTGTTCGTCAACCCCGCAGCAGCCATATACGCATCACCGATGGTTTTGATCTTTTCGGCACCATGCTTGGTCACCAAGGCATCAAACCTCGAAAAAAGATCGTTTAGCAGCGTAACGAGCTCGGCGGCGGGCATTTTTCGGGATAATTCTGTAAAACCGACCAAATCGGCAAACAGCACTGTCACCGATTCGCATTGATCGGCCAATGGCTCTTCGCCAGATTTGAGCCGCTCGGCTATCTCCGCCGGTAGAATGTTCAGCAACAATTCATCGGAACGGCGCTTCTCTCTGTCGAGGAGCTTCTCTAGCCGAAAACCATGCCTGTTAATGATATCGACCAGATAAGCAAAACCGATAACGAAACCGGCGCCGCCACCGATCCACGCCAAAGCATTGATAATTTCAAGGCTGCTCGCGCCTGCAATCGCCATGACAACATGCGGCAACACAACCAAGGGCAGCACAATCACAACGGATTGCCAGAACCGGTAGATAAACATCGGAATGAAGATCATGCCTAGGATGAAACCGCTGACGCCTGCCAAAAAACCTCCGGGCAGCCGGGCAAGAATGATCCCGAATCCTATTGCAACGATGGAATAGGTACACAGGGTGAACCAGGGCAAATACGAAGGCGTTCTGCGAAATGACGGTAGATAGGTGATGCCGAGGGCGATCATGAACCACACAATGACGGTGAACCGGATTGGGCCGGTCTTGACCAGTGCATTTGGATCAAACATGAGATCCCAAAACTGATAACCGGTGAATGCCAACGCTCCAAAAACGCTTCCAAGCCGAAGTAACGGCAAGATGCGCTCCGTCATTCGCTCCGCATACTCCAACTCTTCTTCAGGGGAAAATCTGATCGGGGCCCAATTGCTTAATGCAGACATCGCCTCGCCTCCCGAATTTTCGGCAATCGTGGTTTGACAGCAGAACATATCATACTGTCTCAGCTGCTGTTGTTGTCGATCGCGTCATAATTCGAGACGCGCGTTCGGCATCTAATGTCGTCTCCTGGCATAAATTGAACGCTTGGCACGTGCTGTAGAAGACCATGCAAAGCAGATCGGTTTGGTCACTGCGTCCCCAGTACCGCTATACGCACATTAAGCGCGAGTTCGACGCGTTGGAGTCGAACCACTAGCTTGAGGTCCCGGGCGGCACCGGCTTGCCGCTATCAAGGAGCGAAACCGTCCGTCCCGATTGCGATGCTTCGAACACCGCCACTGTTGCCGCAAGTGAACGGGCCGCGTCGGCCACTGTCACAAGCGGTTCGGCTTCGCCGCTGACAACAGCGCAGAAATGGGCAATCTGGGCCATGTAGGGGTCGCCGGTTTGCGACTGCACGGCACCGGCTTTCAACGGCGTGCCCCAGTCGCAACGCTCGCCGTCGGGCGTCCACAGGACAAGGTTGGGAAATTCGAGGGAGCCACCGGTTCCGATAAACCGCACCGCGTTTTGCCCGGATTTTGCAATGGCGCGGTTCTCGCCGGTCGCCTGCTCCCACCCCCAGGGCGAAAAGGCCTGGTCGGACAGGATGAATGTACCCAATGCCCCGCTTTCAAAGCGCAGCGTGATTGCCGCAACGTCTTCCTTGGCAAATCCCTGGACGTGATTTGACGTCTGCCCGCCAACAGCCGAGATTTCGCCGCAGATGACCCGCAGGGTGTCGATCTCGTGAATGAGATTGGTTAGCACCGGCCCCGCGGCCCGGCGTTTTCGCCATGCCGGTTTATAATAGTCATCCGGTTTTCTGGTCGTCCATTGTCCCGTGACCGC
>JAHEGF010000219.1 GCA_024645155.1 Phyllobacteriaceae bacterium
TTCGATGAGGCGGTTGGCAATGTGGCGGATCTGCGCGCACCCCATGTAGATGACAAGGGTCGTGTGAGGGTCGGCCAGGCTTTTCCAGTCGAGATCAAGCGGTTCGTCATCCTTGCAGTGGCCGGTCACGAAGCGGACACCGGTTGCCAGTCCGCGATGGGTAAGCGGGATCAGGGCACTTGCTGCACAACCCTGCGCAGCGGTTATTCCAGGCACTACCTCAAAGGGTATGTTGGCCTCAATCAGTTCCATCGCTTCCTCACTGCCGCGCCCGAAGACGAACGGGTCGCCGCCTTTCAGGCGGACAACGGTAAGCCCGCCCCTGGCGAGCCGGACAAGAAGGCTGTTTATCTGCGCTTGCGGGATGGGGTGGCGCTTCGGCTCCTTGCCAACTGACAGCATCGCGGCGGTCCGCGGAACCATTGCGAGGATTTCCGGCGATACCAGACGGTCGTGGACCACTACGTCTGCGAGATTGAGTATGCGTGCCGCCTTCATTGTTAGAAGTTCGGCATCGCCCGGACCGGCCCCGACAAGATAGACTTTGCCTGTATCGCTCATTTGGGGTCTCCGGGCTTGAGAAAAAACAAAGTCACTGTTTCCAAGTCTCTCCGTTGCCGGGATTAAGGCATTGACGAAGGTCAAGAATCGGAATGCCAGACTGCATGTCCTGCTGTCCGGCCCAAATCCCCAAATATTGCTGAAGGCGTCTACTCGACGATCGTCACGACACCCTTCATCCCGTGGTCTTCCCAATGCGGGCCGCACAGGTAGGTATGATCGCCGGCCGGCAGGTCCAGTGTCTGCTCCACGGTTTCGTCTGGAAAGAAGCGCTCCGATTCGGCTCTTCCAGCATCCTTGAACCACACGGAATGGCTGGTGCGTTTGTCGACGTTGACCCAACGCACCGTAACGCCGGCTTTGACCTCGAATTTGGCCGGACAAAAAATGTATTTGTAGGCCAGAACGGTTGTTTTCTCCTCGTCGCCCTGGGCAGTGCCGGTCAGTTCCTTGTAACGTTCGGCGGCTTCGGCGCAGGTTTCGGCGTTCTTCTCGTCATCGCCTGTGGCCAAACCGGGTGTGGTCAACAAGGCGGACGGCAGACAGCCAAGTGCCAGTATCATTGCGATGCGTCGGCATGTCGGTGTCATCTTCTCCTCCATTTCTCCGCTATTGCTTGACGGAAACGATATCGGCGTCACCGGCCCCGAAACCGAGGCGCATATCGAGAGAGACGTGGTGGAAACGGGCACTGGCATAGTCGTCATGCAGCGCAAAGCCGACGGTGTAGATTTTGGCTGGATCGAGGCTGATATCGGCGGCAGATGCAGATTGCAGCGGCCGCTTCAAGATGACCGTCCACACCCCGGCTTCAAGGGTTCCGGCAGCCTCGACGGGCGCGTCATCGTCGGCGGCCATGATGCGTTCGGCGACGATCGAGCCGTTCTCGGCCTCGCCACCGGAGCGGTATCGGATCAGGTCCATGATGGTGCCATTTGCCGGCAGCGCAGCCAGTTCGTCAGCAGATTTGGGCTTGTCCCAACCTCCGCGTTTTGCACCGCGCTTGCCGCGTATTTCAATATCCGTACGCGAATCGGCCAGGTATTTGGTCACGCCATCGGCAAGATGGGCCAGTTCGGTACCCGTATATCCTGCAAGCTCGGACTGGTCGGGGGCATCGGGCATGAAACGTTCGTCGTGATGACAGGTCACCCAGCAGCCGGCCTGGTCGCCATACTCGACATTCTCACCGGCGATCATCATGGCGAGCTTGGCCTGGTTGTCGGGATCAAGCTTGCCGCCATCGGCAAAGGGCACCGGCGCGTGCGGCGTGTCCGGCCACTGGAAGCGCAAATAAAGGTTCTCGTCATCATGGGCGGCCTGCACGGCAATTTCGACATGCGGGCGCTTGCCGGGGATCGGCGTTTCCTCGGCTTTTTCGCCGCTGGCGATCAGTTCGCCCATGCTCTTGACTTCGTTGGCATGGCAGGTCGAGCAGCGGTCACCGGCCTTGGTAAAGGCACGGGAGCCACCATGGTCCTTGCCATTCTGGATCCATTCGAACGATGCCTGGCCCGGGTAGAACAGGGTCACAGTTCTGGCCGGTACGGCATTCCAGTCGACTGGTGTTTCCAATGCTCCGGCTACCGGTGAAGCGGCATTGGCGGATTGGCCTGAAGCCGCATCCGGGGCTGCAGCGGCTGCACCAGAGCCTGCTTTTTCGACCTGCGCGGTCAGTTGCGCAATCTTTTCGTTGAGCGGCGCGACAGCGCTTTCCACGCGGGCCTGAATGGCTTCGCGGGCAGCCTGTTCCTCGGCAGCCTTTTTCTCGGCGGCAGCGGCTTCTGCAGCGTGCGCGCGTTCCATGCCCTCCGCGAACAGCACCGGGACAGGCCGTGTGTATTTTGGATTGGGGGCTTCCAGCGCCTCACGTTCGCCGTCTTCAAGGAGATCACGAATATTCTTGTGGGCAATGCCCTTGTGGCAATCAATGCAAGTGAGGCCCTCCTCAAAAGCGTTCTGGTGCTGATTGCGCGCGCGCGGCTGCTGGTGTTCGGGGCTCATCGATTCGAAATTGTGACAATTGCGGCATTCGCGCGAATCGGTCGCTTTCATCGATTTCCAAACCCGGCGCGCCAGATACAGCCGCCGTTCCTCGAATTTCTCCGGCGTGTCGATTGTGCCAAGGACCTTGTGAACGAGTTCGTTGGATGCCTTGATCTTGCGGATCATCTTGTGGACCCACGGATCGGGTACGTGACAGTCCGAACACTCGGCACGAACACCGGTGCGGTTCTGGTAGTGGATCGTTTTCTTGTATTCCTGGTAGACCGTCTGCTCCATCTCGTGGCACGAAACGCAAAAGCCAAGCGTGTTGGTGGCTTCCATGGCGGTATTGAACCCGCCCCAGAAAATAATACCGGCACCGAATGCGACAACGGAGATTAAGACCGGAATTCCCCAAAGCGTCCGCTTGCGCCAGGATGTTTTGGTGGTGGCAGAATCAGTCATGAGAGACATCTCCGGGGAAAATCGTCCAATCTAACAACTCCGGCAATAGAACCGGAATATCCCGGCCAATTGTTCAATCGGCGGGCGCTAACGGGGGAAAAACGGGCGACCAATGGCCGCCCGTCATGTTCACCCTCAGGTGTTGTGGTCAACGCGGTTGGTGACGTTGAACTTGCCGGTGGGAGTTTCGAGGCCCTCGACGCGGCCAACTTCCTCAAGCGTGTTGGTGTCGTAGACGACAATGTGCCCGTCGAGCCATGTCTTCTTGCCACCGCGGGCCCATACCGATACCCAGAATTCGGAACCATCGGCATTGAACTCAGTGTGAACGGCAACCTGCTTTTCACCGTCGGTAACCTGAATCGTCTTGACGATCTTGCCGGTTTCCTTTGAGACGACCTGGATTGACTGCTGGATCTCGGGTTCGGGATGCAACGTCTGGTCCATGATCACGTACGGCGAGTTCGGATGGGTCCGGATGAAAAGGCCCGGTCCATCGGTCTCGGTCTTGTAGCAGACCTTCCAGGCATTGTCGGGATGACCGGCCGGGTCGTTGCCCCAGGTGGTCAGCATGCCTTCGCCGAGATGGACGGTACCGGCAACGGGACCGCATTTCGGATCTATCCAGTTTGCTCCGGGACCAGGGTGCGGCTTGACGCCTGTCTCGATGGAGGCAACCGCCTTGCGGGTCTCGGTGTCGAGGACCTCGACCCGATTTGAGGCATTTGCCGCGATCTGGAAGTAGCGGTGCGACGGATCGAAGAAACCGTCATGGAGGAACTTATGGGTGTTGATCTGCTCGATTCGCAGATTGTCGAGGTCAGAATAGTCGACCTGCCACATCTGTCCCAGTTCCTTGACCGCAACCATCCATGTTGGGGCGTTAGGAGTGTTGTAGACGGCGGCAACGCGTGCCTCGTTGACATAATTGCCGTCGACATCAATGCCCCGGGTGGAAACAACCTTGAGCGGCTCCATCGTCTCGGCATCAAGTATGACGAAATGCGGAGGCCAATAACCACCGCCGATAACGTACTTGTCCTTCCATTCACCGAAATGGGACACAGCGACATCGCGTGCGTCAGAAGCGATCTGGGCTTCAGCTACCACTGCCGGCGGGTCCATCCACAGGTCGATCTTGGTCATGCGGCCATCGCGGCCCTGAGTAAACCAGAAGCGCCCGTCGGAAGATTCCTTCATGACGTGAACAGCATAGCCGGTATCGACCTTGGAGACGACTTCCTTGGTATCACCGTCGATGATACCGACCTTGCCGGCATCACGAAGAATCACGAGAAAGAAGTTCTTCCAGTTGCGGCCATGGGCCGGTTCCTTCGGATAATCTTTCGGTTCAACAAAGACTTTCCAGCGCTCTTTCATCTGCGCCAGAGACATCTCGGGCGGGGTCGGCGGATCCATCATGATATAGGTCGCCATGTCCTTGATTTCTTGTTCGGAGAACGTGTCATCAAAGTTGTTCATGCCGCCTTCGGTGCCGAGGGTAATGATTTTCTCAAGACGTGCCTGGCCGAGTTTTAGCGTGCTTTCCGGCTCGAGGTTTTTACCGGTTGCACCCTTGCGGAGAACACCGTGGCACCCCGCGCAACGCTGGAAATAGAGAAGCTTTGAGTGTTCAAAAGCTTCTGCCGACAGGGCCGGTTCCTGGGCGATGCTGGTCTGGGGTGTGGCCACTGCGATAGCCATCCCGATCGCAGACATTATCGTACTGTCTCGTAGTAGTTTCCTGAAGCGCATCGAAAGGCTCCTCTGATTTGGTTCATACCGGGTAATGGAACCTTTGCGTCTTTTGGACGCTGGAGGAATTGACGATCGTCAAGCTACAGCGGCTTCTCCTACTCCACATTAGTATGACAACGCGTGGGAGGATTTGCGTGTGGATTTGTGGATATTGCTGTTCGGAAACGGATTTCGATGCCGGCACGACAACCGAATTGCGTGCATTAGTAACCGGTAATTCGCGATGAGCCGGCTGCTCCCGCTTGTACTGACCCAGGGGTTCCGCTTTTTCTTTCTCAGTGCAGGTCTTGCTGCGGTTTTTTCAATGGTTGCGTGGATGCTGTGGATCGGCCTCCACGCGGCTGGCGCCGGGATTCTTCACCCGACAATCGCGGTGCCGCCGCACTACTGGCACGGCCATGAAATGATATTCGGATATGCCTGTGCGGTAGTGGCCGGATTTTTCCTGACAGCGGTGCCGAGCTGGACGGGTGAGGCAGCTGCGCGATCGCGATTTGTGATGTTTGCCGGCGGATTGTGGGTTGCCGGGCGGATTGCAGTGTGGTTTTCGGCGTGGTTCGACCCGATGATCGTGGCGATTGCCGACCTGGCGTTGCTGCCGGTATTGTCCTGGCGCATTGCGGTCAATCTTTTCAAGCGGCCAAAACCGCAAAATGTCGCCCTGCTCGGGTTGCTGGCGCTGATAGTGGCCGGTAACTTTCTTACCCACCTTGAATGGACTTGCCTGGCCAACGACACCGCCGAGCGCGGATTGTGGTTGGGCGTTCTTGCCCTCAGCGCCCTTATTTCGGTTATCGGCGGCCGCGTAACGCCGGCATTTACACGCAATGTCCTGATCAGGACCGGGAGGCCGGACGCTGTTCCGTCGCACAATTTGCTGGCGGACCGAGCGGCTATCGTTTGTGCGGTTGCGCTCGGGCCACTCTATGCGATGGAAGTCCCGGATATC
>JAHEGF010000220.1 GCA_024645155.1 Phyllobacteriaceae bacterium
GAGCAGGACGTTGTGATCTTGTTCTGCACGGCGACCGGTATGATCGACGGTGTTTTCCGCGAGCGCTCCTTCATCAACAAGTCAACGGCACAAATCATTGGCGGGCGGCAGTGGAGCGCAATTCAGGTAACCACTGCAGCCGGTGTGACCGGTGTCATGGATATGGTCAGAACCGGAAAACTGCCGCAACAGGGCTTTATTGCCCAGGAACAGGTCAGTCTGCCGGATTTCCTTGCAACCGAGTTCGGCAACTACTACCGCGCGGGCGAAATCTCCGAAGCGCCAGCCATCGCTGCCTAGAGCCGCCAAACGAACCCGCTTCAAGATGAACGGCCCTCGCCGGTTGTTATCCCAGTATTCGCTGCGCCGCCCACAACACGCCTGCACCATGTATGGCAATCACTGCGAGCAGCCCCGTTGCGATCAGGGTCCATTCGCGGTTGCTCATCGGTTTCATGGCATAGCGCGGCCTGGCCGACCGGCCTGCCGTGACAATACTCAGGATGGCAAATACTGCACCTGCGACGATGATCATGTAGATCGGAACTCCGCCACTCAAGCCAAGCCCCATGAAAATGGCAAAAAGTGCAAATGATGTCGCGGCAAGCGCCGCGCGGTTTTGAAACAGTTGCCGCAGGACCTGGCCGCCGTCAAAACGCCAAACCGGCACCAGGTTGGCCAGGTTGAACAACGCGCAAAACCCCGCAAACACCGCCAGCAGCATCGCCGGGACGTGTTGCCCGGATCGTTCTGCAATTTCGCTTGCCGTTATCGCTGGAAGTACAAGCAGCGCAGACAGGCCCGCGCCCATCAGCGCCACAAACGCGATTTCATAACGCCGGTCATAGGGACGCCCGCCAATCGCAATGCCGCCGAGAATCGGAATGAAAATCATGCGCACGTTTCCGTGCCCCATCAAACGGAACGCCGCCATATGCCCCAGTTCGTGGAGTGCAACGACCAGTGTCAGGGTGGCTGCATATGCAAAGCCGATCGCGTTCAAACCGAACAGCGGCCACAACAGCAATGCAGAGATCACGGCAAAGCCGAACTGGGTTATCGGACGTTCGAATATGCCACCGCTCTTCAACTCGCCGGTCTCCGCCCAGTGTTTCAGGCGGTTGATCGTCCGGCGCAGCGAAAAGAAGCGGAAGATCATGAATGCCACGCCATGATAGCGGTCTCGGGCACTGATGGTAACCGTCACCGCACCGTCTTCACCGTCAAGACTCGTTTGTTCGCAGTAGTGTTCCCAAAACGAGTTTTCCAGCGATGAATCGTCAACAACCTGCTGCGAAAACCGGTGTTCCTTGTCGACACCGGAAAACCGGGCAATGCGTTCGATCGGATTGCCATCGCGCCCCGGCCACGAAAGCGTCATATGCGCACCGTCGTCACCGACAGGCACCGAAGTCTGTATTTTGCCATCCCAGCCGGCACTGTCGCCCAGCGGCCATAACGCGTTCCACAAATCCCTGCGATTGGCACGTATCGTCCGCCTCACGGTCACGGTCCGCAAGCCGACGGGCGCCGCCATCAGAAAATAGATCAGCACGACATTCAGCGTTGCAAGGATTGCAATTACCGGAATGGACATCTGAAGCTCCCCGTTATCTGCGGAGCTTAACCGTTTAGGCTGACGAAAGAATTAAGACCGACGCCGAATTATCTGCTTATCTGCGGTTACTCGAACTCCATGATCACCGCGTCCACCGACAGGCTGTCCCCGGGCTTGGCATTGATAACGGAAACGACAAGATCGCGGTCAGCACGCAGGATGTTTTCCATCTTCATTGCCTCGACGACAGCGAGCGTCTCTCCTGCCTTGATTTCCTGGCCTTCGGTCACAGCGATCGATACGACAAGGCCCGGCATCGGGCACAACAGCATTTTCGAGGTGTCCGGCGGTTGCTTCACCGGCATGAGCTTGTCGAGATCCGCGATGCGCGGCGGCAAGGCACGGGCAGCTACCGACAAACCGTTCCAGCTCAGGCCAACTCCGTTGAGAACCGGGCGGATCTGGATGACAACATCGCGTGCGCCAACCGATCCGTCCCATAACATGTCTCCGCATTGCCATTCCGAGATGACCAGAACCGGTGCACGGCCACTGACCGCGATTTCCAGCTCCAGCGGCTTGGCGATTGTGCCCGATTTGACCGCAACGTCATGATAGTCATCATCAAGCTTGATCACCCAGTTCCGCTGCAATTTCCCGCTGTGTGGTGAGAGGCGGTCGGAATGGCGGTCCAGCCGGTCCTTGCGGACCAGTTCGGTGGCAAGCGCGGCCGCGACCAGCACTTCCGTCTCGTTTTCATCAGGTCCGCGCGGCGCAAAACCATCCGGATATTCATCGGCGATGAAATTGGTCGAAAGCCGCCCTTCCCGCCAACGCGGGTGCTGCATCAGCGCTGAAAGAAAGGGAATATTATGCTCGATGCCGTCCACGACGAACCGGTCAAGCGCGGTGCTCATCGCGTCGATTGCCTGCGCACGGTCCGGAGCCCAGGTGCATAACTTGGCGATCATCGGATCGTAAAACATGGTGATTTCCGAACCCTCGGCCACACCGGTATCATTGCGGACCCGGACATCGTCGGTGACGCCTTCGGCTGGCGGCCGGTATCGCTTCAAGCGGCCGATCGACGGCAAAAACCCGCGATAGGGATCTTCGGCATACAGCCTGCTTTCGACTGCCCAGCCGTTCAGTTTGACATCCTTCTGGGCAATTTTCAGCTTTTCGCCTGCCGCAATCCGGATCATCTGCTCGACCAGGTCAACGCCGGTTATCAGTTCGGTTACAGGATGCTCAACCTGCAGCCGCGTATTCATTTCGAGGAAATAGAAGTTTCGGTCCTTGTCGACGATGAACTCGACAGTACCAGCGCTTTGGTATTCGACAGCTTTGGCTAGCGCCACGGACTGTTCGCCCATCGCCCGTCGCGTTTCCTGGTCGAGGAATGGTGACGGAGCCTCTTCGATAACCTTCTGGTTGCGGCGCTGGATGGAACATTCGCGCTCGCCCAGGTAGATGCAGTGTCCATGGGAATCCGCCAGAACCTGGATTTCGATGTGCCTCGGTTCTTCGATGAACTTTTCGATGAAAACACGGTCGTCGCCAAAAGAGTTCTTCGCTTCAGATCGCGCGCGGTCAAATCCGTCCTTGACTTCCTTTTCGGACCAGGCAATTCGCATGCCCTTTCCGCCGCCACCGGCCGATGCCTTGATCATCACGGGATAGCCGACTTCGCCTGCGATCTTAACCGCTTCCTTTGCACTCTCGATGATCCCGAGGTAACCGGGTACCGTGCTGACATTGGCTTCCTTGGCAAAGCGCTTTGACTCGATCTTGTCGCCCATGGCCTCGATGGCGCGGGGTTTCGGACCAATGAAGATGATGCCTTTCTTTTCGAGGTCACGGCAAAAGGATGCCCGCTCCGACAGGAAACCGTATCCGGGATGAACCGCTTCAGCTCCAGTTGATACGCACGCCTCGATGATCTTGTCGGCTACCAGATAGCTTTCCGATGCCGGCGCTGGCCCGATATGCACGGCTTCATCGGCCATGGCGACATGCATGGCGTCACGGTCCGCGTCAGAATAAACGGCTACCGTTGCAATCCCCATCTTCCTGGCTGACTTGATCACCCGGCACGCAATCTCACCACGATTTGCGATCAGGATTTTCTTGAACATGGTTCCCCACTCCTCACAATGCGCACCTTCTATGGGCTTTCATCACAATGCTCAAGCAACCCAATTGCCGCATTTGCATGGTCCCGCAATTTCCTGATTTGCCCGGTCAGAAATGCTTGCCCGATTCAAACGGTCCGACCCGTGTCGAAGCCGCTATCAGGTAAGCCGTAGACCAGCCGATCAGCAGGAACCCGTCAATTCCTTCCATGCCCGCCAGCAGGCGCCATTCCTGGTGCGGGATCAGGTCCCCGTATCCCAACGTCGAGAATGTCACCGTGGAAAAATAGAGTGCTTCCTCGAATGATCCGAATGCACCGATAATCCAATAGGAAAAGGCCCAGAACCAAACCTCGATGGTCATGACGACAAACAGGCCGAAAACAATGGTGATCATCGCAAGCACACGGCTGCGCCGTCCGTGCATGCGAAAACGGTCGACCAGTATGCTCATCACACGGGTAACACCCATCAGCCCGAATGTGTGAATGAGGACAGTACCTGAGATAATCACCGTGCCAAGAACCAGATTTATAAACATGAGAAGCAGTTCCAGATTGTTTGACTTCAGGTTTGCCGAAATCGCGATCCTAACGGCCTTTGGCACCACGCACGGCAGGCTCCGGCATTTGCGGGACTTTCTCTGCCAGCCGCGATTCCCGCCACAAGACGATCAACCCCGAACCGATGATTATTGCAATCCCGAGCCATTTCAATGCAGAGGGAAAATCGTTGAAGACGATCAGGCCGACAGCAGTAGCGCTGACGATCTCCAGATACTGGAACGGCGCGAGGACCGATGCCCGCGCGTGACGCGAAGCCGTGGTCACCATCATGTGGCCGCCGGCAGCGACCGCGCCGACACCGATCAGCAATATGATCGGAAACGGGCTGAGCGGAATGCCTGGTGCAAGATCGCGGATCGAAAGCATCGCCCCCGCCAAAAGGGCAAGCCCGCTGATCAGCATGCCGCCTGCTCCGGCTAAAAGTTGCATGACCAGCGGGGAATCATGGGTGGAAAGACTGCGATTGAGCATCATATAGATGGAAAACAGGACCGCCGTGGCAAGCGGCAGAAGCGAAACCGGGCCGAATAGTTCGTAACTTGGCTGGATGACGATAATGGCACCCGCAAATCCGGAAACGACTGCCGCCCAGCGCCTCCAGCCGATCGGTTCGCCAAGAAAGATGCCGGACAAAAGCGTTAGTATCAGGGGCTCGACAAAAAATACCGCGATGGCGTCCGCCAACGGCATGTATTTGACCGCAATGAAGAAAAACAGGCTCGCAGCGCCGATCAGCAATCCGCGGAAAAAATTGGAAAAAAGACGTTTGGGCCGCAATCCGCCAGGCCCGCGCAGTGTGACTATGACCACCGCCATTACCACAAATTGCATGGAAAACCGGAAAAACGCCACTTGGCCAGGCGACACGCCTTCTTCGGTCGAAAGCCATTTCCCGCCCGAATCGATCAGCGGCAGTATCAGCATTGCGGCTGCCATTATCGCAATCCCACGTACCTGATCGGATACGGCAATCGGTGGTGAATGCCTTGTCTTGTTCATGACGCATCTTTGGTCAATGCGCATGCGACACGCAAGCGATTGTTGACGGCGACTCGCTTCCGATCCCGTAAGCACAAAATACCGGCGCGGCGTTCGCCATCGAACACGGCGCGAATAAGCCAGCAACAGGCGCAGTGGCGGGGTTGATGAGCGGCGAATTTCCTGAAACTCTCGGCACAAGGCAAATCAACCGAAAAATTCGGGAGGAAATTTCATGAAAACACGCGCCGCTGTAGCTGTAGCCGCAGGTAAACCGCTGGAGGTCATGGAAGTTGACCTGGAAGGCCCACGAGAAGGCGAAGTGCTGGTCGAGATCATGGCAACGGGTATCTGCCATACCGATGAGTTCACATTGTCCGGCGCCGACCCGGAGGGCATATTCCCGGCGATTTTGGGCCATGAGGGCGCGGGCATCGTCCGCGAGGTGGGCCCCGGGGTAAAAAGCCTGAGAGCGGGCG
>JAHEGF010000221.1 GCA_024645155.1 Phyllobacteriaceae bacterium
ATTCGCACTGACCGGGCGTTTTACGAGATTGTCATCGGCGATCCCGAAATTGCCAATGTCAATCCGCTGACAGACACATCTTTCTATGTCCTTGGCAACAAACTGGGCACCACAGGCATCGCCCTGTTTGACGCCAACAAGAACCTTGTTGGAACAGTGGACATCGAAGTCTCCCTGGATACCGACGGGCTGGCAACAACGATCCGCCAAACCCTGCCGGATTCCAAGATCAAGGTGTCTTCGGCAAACGGCCGCGTGATCCTGTCCGGATCGGCCAAGGATTCAGTTGACGCCGACAAGGCCAATAGCATCGCGACACGCTTTTCGGGCGAGGAAGAAGTCATCAATTCGGTCGACATCACCTCGTCACAGCAGGTTCAGCTCAATGTGAGGATCGCCGAGATCAACCGCACAGCGGGCACCGAACTGGGAACCCGGATCGGCGCCCGGTACAATGTCGCCGGAAACGATATCAGCTTCAACACCGGACCATCGACCCACATCGTAAATACCGAGTCGATTATTTCGGGAATGCTGACGGCCGGCAATTTCAATATCGACGTTGCCCTGAAGGCGCTTGAGGACAAGGGTCTTGCGCGGCGTCTGGCGGAGCCCAATCTTATCGCGCGATCCGGCCAGACAGCGAGCTTCCTTGCAGGTGGCGAGGTACCAATTCCGGTGGCGTCTGACGACGGGAAGGTCACGATTGTATACAAGAAATTCGGTGTCAGTCTGGACTTCCTGCCGCGCGTTCTAAAGGACGGCCTTATCAGCCTCGACATTCAGCCGGAGGTTTCATCGATCGACCGGTCGGAGACCTATGAAATCGGCAACGGAATAACGGTGCCGTCGTTCATCGTACGCAGAGCGGCAACTTCGATCGACCTGAAAAGCGGCCAGAGCTTCATGATGGCCGGTCTATTGCAAAACCAGAACCAACTCAAAGCCGACCGGGTGCCGGGAATTGGCAGGGTACCAATTCTTGGTGCGTTGTTTTCAAGCAAGGAATACCAGCGCAACGAGACCGAACTGGTCATCATCGTAACACCGCACCTGGTCAAGCCGGTCGATCCTTCGAAGAAAATGGCAATTCCGCAGGACGGTGCTCCGCCGTTGTCAAACAGGGACTATTTTCTTGGAAATGTCGACGAAATGACGGTCTCCGATATCGACCGTGCCAAGGCATCGGCCCGCATCAGCAAGGCCGGGCCGCGCACCATGGGCCATTTTCTCGAACTAGAAGCAAATTGAGGGCAGGGCGATGATCAGGTTAACACTTAAAATCATTATGGCCGGGTCGGTTGCGGCCTTGACCGGTTGCATGTCGGCAGACTCCGATACGGTCCGGGTCGAAGGTGTGTGGCCCGGTGCTGGCGATGCGGTTGCCCGAAACACAGTGCTGCAGATCGTCGATCCGTGGCCGGAAGGTGTTGAAGACACCAATCTGAATGTACCAGCAGACCGTCCCGACGCGGATGCCGGCGCACCTGAATTGCCAGCCGCGTCAACCGGTATGGCACCGAAAACAAACTAGACAGACAACGGGCGTGAGGCAGGGGAGCCGATGAGCAACCAAAGCAAACGGATTGTACTTGTATCGACGGATACCGACTTTGTTCAGGATACCCGCACGGCATTTGCCGCGTCGGAAAAGATCGAACTTGTTGTCGTGGCCAAGAACATCAACGAACTGCGCGGTGAAATACAGGATGCCGAGTGTGGCGCCGTCATCGTCGACATGGATGCCTCCAAGCTTGACGAAATTGAATCACTCCAGCGGGTAATCCGCCGCCTCGAGGGCAAGGCCCCGGTGGTTGTGGTTACAAAGGAATTCGATGCGGCGGCGGTTCGGATCCTTGTTCAGCTTCATGTTTCCGATTTCCTGGTCAAGCCGCTAACCACGGCAGATTTGGTGCGGTCATGCATCCGCGCGCTTCAGGGCCCGGGCAAGGAAGAAAACTCGGAAGCCCAGATTTATTCATTCATGCCGGTGGCTGGCGGAGTGGGGTGCACGACGATTGCCATTGAAACAGCGTTTCAGTTGCATAATTCGGCAACGCGCGCTGCATCGACCTGCGTCGTCGACCTGAATTTCCAGCACGGCGCGTGCGCGGAATACCTTGACCTGGAACCGCGCTTTGACATTACCGAGATCGAAAACCGTCCCGAGCGTCTTGACCGGCAGCTTCTCGATGTCATGCTTTCAAAGCATGAAAGCGGGTTGTGTGTCCTGGCCGCACCGACACGGCCGACCGAAATGCGGACTTTCAACACCGATCTGGTGATCCGGGTACTCGACCTTGTTTCCGCGTATTTCGACAATGTCGTAATCGACATGCCGCGCACATGGTTTCCGTGGACGGAGACCATATTGCTCGGTTCCAACAAGCTTTATCTTGTCACCGAAATGACGGTTCCGTGCCTTCGCCAGACGCAAAGGCTGATCCAGGCGATCTACGACACGGCACAAAAACAGGTCAAACCGATGGTCATCGTGAATCGTTTCGAACAACGCATGTTTGAGAACGGGATCAAGCTGGCGGACGTCGAAAGCGTGCTTGGCGATCATTTTGTCGGCGGGATATCAAACAACTACCGGCTGGTTCGCAGCGCGGTCGATCAGGGTGTTCCGTTGCACGAGATTGAGCCGGACGCCAACGTTATCACCGATCTGCGCAAAATCATTCTTCCCGAGGAAGCTATTGTAACCAAGAAGAAGAAACCTCTCTTCAGCCTCGGCAGCCTGCGCCGCAAGGCCGGATAAAACAGCCTGACTACGGGGAGTATCAGCAATGTCCAGTCGATTTTCAGCGATAAAGCAAAGGGCGGAAAGCCCGGAGGCACAGGCAGAGGTTATCAAGGCCAAGGCAGAAGCCGCCGACAAGAATGTCGTGACAATTCCTTCAAAACGGTTCGAAGGCGGCGTCATGCCAGTAGCAGCCAAAAGCAAGCCGGCTGCAAGTGGCGAGGTCGCAACCAATGATCGCGTGCTTGATGCCCGCGTGCGCATCCATCGCATGCTCATCGATGAGATCAATCTGGTTGCGTTGGAAAAACTGCCGAAAGACGAAATGCGCAAACAAATCAGCGACTTCGTCAATGAGAAGGCCAAGGAAGAACGCCTTGCCCTGAATGTTGCCGAACTTGACGATCTGGTTGATGATATCGTCGACGAGATGGTCGGGTTGGGGCCGCTTGAACCCATTTTGCAGGACCCGGAAGTCAGCGACATCCTGATCAACGGACACCACAATTGTTTTGTTGAGAAGGGTGGCAAGCTCCGCCAGATCCATATTCCTTTCAAGGACGAGGCCCATCTGCTGCGTATTATCAACAAGATCGTCGCCGCGGTTGGCCGGCGTGTCGATGAATCGCAGCCGCTGGTTGATGCGCGCATGCTCGACGGGTCGCGTTTCAATGCTGCCATCCGCCCGGTCGGGGTCGATGGGCCGCTTGTTTCGATCCGAAAATTTTCCAAGAACAAGCTCGCCTTGCACAAGCTCATTGATTTCGGCGCGATTACGCAACCAATGGCAGAAGTCCTGGCGGCGGCGGTCCATGCACGTAAGACGACAATCATTTCCGGCGGTACAGGTACCGGCAAGACGACTATGCTGAATGCGCTGTCGGCGTTCATACCCGAAGATGAACGCATGATCACGATCGAGGATGCGGCCGAACTTCAGCTTCAGCAACCGCATGTCGCGCGGATGGAAACACGGCCGCCGAATGTAGAGGGTCATGGCGAACTTAAACAGCGCGATCTTGTGAAGAACGCTTTGCGCATGCGTCCCGATCGCGTCATTCTCGGCGAGTGCCGAGGCGAAGAAGCATTCGACATGCTGCAGGCAATGAATACCGGTCACGAAGGGTCGATGGCCACGATTCACGCCAATACGCCGCGCGATGCAATCAGCCGCCTCGAGCAAATGCTCGGCATGACCGGCATGCCGATGACAGTTCAATCCATCCGCAGCCAGATCGCCAGCGCGATCCATCTGATCGTCCAGCTGACCCGCCTGTCGGACGGCAAACGCAAGGTGACAAGCGTTGCGGAAGTGACCGGCATGGAAGGCGACATCATCCAGATGCAGGAGATCTTCCGATACGTGCGTACAGGCATGGATGGCGCGGGAAATATCGAAGGACACTTCGAAGCGACAGGTATTCGTCCGCGGTTTCTGGAAGAACTTAATGCGATGGGTATCGAATTTCCCGGCTCGTACTTTGAACCTGGCGTCCAGGAGTGACGCCGAAATGTTTGACAGTGCAAACAGCATATATCTGATCTACGCGGCCGCAGCGCTTGCAGGCATCATCGCGGCAGAAGCCGTGTACCTGCTTTATGCCGGCAAGAAGGAACGCCGCGTCGCGATCAACCGGCGCATGAAGCTTCAGGAAAAGAAGCTGACGCAGGAACAGGTGCTGATCCAGTTGCGCAAAGAGCGTGGTGTCGGCGCAAGGAATTCGATCTTCACATTTACCTGGCTGCGGGATCTGCGAACCCAATCGGGCGTAACCATGCCGTTGCCGCAGTTTCTTTCCTATTGCTGGGCGGTCGTATTTTCAGGCGCTGCCGTCGCGATTTATCTCGGTACCGACATGGTCATCGCATTGGCCATTGCTGCACCATTCCTGATCGTTGTTCCGGTGTTCGTGCTGCGTTTCCGGCGCAACCGCCGTCACAAGTTTTTCGGCGTACAACTTCCGGAAGCCCTCGACCTGATTACGCGCAGCCTGAAGGCCGGGCACCCGGTTCCTGTGGCGATAGCGCTGGTGTCCCGCGAAATGCCCGATCCGATCGGTTCCGAATTCGGCATCGTGTCCGACGAGGTTACCTACGGTTCCGATCTCGTGACTGCTCTGAACAACCTTTTTACGCGTGTCGGCCATGAGGACCTGCCTCTGTTCGTCACGGCTGTCTCCATTCAGTCCACGTCCGGTGGTAACTTGCGCGAGATCCTCGACGGTCTTTCCAGTGTCATTCGTGAACGCGGCAAGTTGCGCCGCAAGATCAGGGCGATTTCGACCGAAGGCCGGATGTCCGCCTATATTCTTACGGCTATTCCAATCCTCCTTTTCATCGGAATGCAGGTCATCATGCCCGAATATTACAGGGACGTGTTTCCCTACTCCAAAACCTGGTACCTGCTGGGCGCCGGCGGAGTGTGGGTGGTCACGGGGAACCTGCTGATGATCAAGATGGCGAGCTTCAAGTTTTAAGACATGGATACGTTACTCAACCTTTTCGTTGCACTGAAACCGCAATCCCTGATGCCGATCGCGATCGCGTTGATGGCCGTTGGATTGGGCATCGCTGCCTGGCCACTTGTCAGCCAGAGCCGGGGACGCAACGACATGCGCCGCCGCCTGGTTGTCGCAACTCCGGTGAGCCACGATCTCCCGGAAAAAAAGAAGCCGGTCAAAGAGACAAACGTCGTCAAGGATAAGGCGCTCAAGAAAGCGCAGGAATTTTATGCAAAAACGGATCCCGAAAACGTGGCCCGGCTCAGGCTGCGCCTCATTCGGGCCGGTTACATGGATCCGAAAGCAGTCGGCTTTTTCTTCGTTATCCGGTTCCTGGCACTAATTGCGTTCGGTGTGGCGGCATTCGCAATGTCCGGAATATCCGGTGGCCAGGCAACCACGACTAACACCATCCTATATACCCTGGGTTTTGCCGGGCTCGGATATTTTGTGCCCGGCCTAATTCT
>JAHEGF010000222.1 GCA_024645155.1 Phyllobacteriaceae bacterium
CCGCTACGCAGACTCGGAATTCCGCTATTCGGATCGTTCGGATGATTCTGCGGTCAACTCAATGATCCGCGATGTCCGGCTCAAGGAACGCGCTGTCAAGGAAATCGAGGCGATGAAGAAAGACGGGCGGTGGAACGGGTGATGGAGACAATACATGCCCCTTATCCGCCCTTCGGGCGCCTTCTCTGTGCAAACGGGGAGAAGTACTGTTGAAACGCCTGCGCGACAATGAACTGATCTTCGGGCGCCTGTTGAACGTGCAGGAACCGCACCTGATCGAGCGCTACAACAAGGCGCTGACGGCGTTCGGGCTGAAAAAGACCAGGCTGAAGTCGTTTGAGATCGACCGTACCGGCTATTCGCCGCAGATTGCAGACGAACTCGGCGACGAACTCTACCTCGATCCCAACAAGGTCAACCGGCGTTTCATCATCCTGACGCCGGCGCAGGTGTCATTGCCGGTGGTTCACACGGCATTTTCCAACACGTCGCAACTGATGCATGAATTTCTGACGCGCAATTCACGCGCGATCAATGCGCTGACGATCAAGGACGTGATCTATGGCGAGATAGAGGATTCGGTCTCCGAGGTCGAGGACATCGAGGATTTGCTGTCGATCAACCAGGTCGAGTTCAAGGTATTGTCCGGCGAGGACGTGCTCGGCAAGGCTGCCGAACTTCGCTCGCTCGTTGACCGTCTGACCGACGACCCCGAGGCCTGGCACGACGATGCCATGCTCAACCGGATGGTGGAACTGGCAAAGGTGACCGGCGACATCCGCGAAAACTCGCTGGTGCCCGACAAGGTCGTTTTTCGCCACAATGCCTACTGGACGACGCATTTTGGCGGGCTTTACGTCTTTGTCGATGAGGAGGTGACGACCGTCATCTGTGATCCCGCAGCACCCGGTTTCCGCCGTTCGCGGCCATGGCAGGTCAGTTACCTTTCGATCCTGGATGCAGCGCGGGTGTTTGCTTTTCTCGCATCGACGCGGCGCATTGAACTGCCGCGCGCATCGTGGATCGAGCAATCCGGTTATCTTGAACACCGTGCCGAAATGGTGGTGCGTTCGCTGCTGCATAAAGCCGAACCGAAGCGCGACCTCAATGACATCGACCGGGTGTGGCTACAGACCTGGATGCACAAGAATGCAAGTATGATCAATGCCGATGGCCGGTTCCCGTTTATCAATGCTGCGAAACGGGAACTGGCGCAAACCGGCCAGCTTGATCCATCCGAGTTGACCCCGCAGCAGCGTTTTCTTGTCGTGCGTGCCAAACCGGATCATCCCGATGCCTGGCTCACCAACCGTCTGATCTGCGAATTTGTGCCCGAGGATTTCGTGTCACGCTATGTTTTCAACAAGCAGGGCTTTTACGGCGAATACGGTTCCTACCTCGAACCCTGGCGGGAGCATGTTGTCGAGACACTCAAAACAACCTATCTGAAGGACAAAGCCGGTTTCCGTGAACGCCTTTACGGCCTTGCCGGCTAGTATTCGAAAACAGGGAATCGTCCAATGCTCGATCCGATCGTCAGTTTTTTTACCCGGATATTCCACTGGATCGGCTGGGCGATAGGCCAGGGCGTTGCGTGGCTGTTGTGGCCGTTTGTGGCGGCAGGCCAATGGTACACCCACCGCGGCTGGACCCTGAAACTGTCGGTAGGCACGATTCTCGTTGCGTTGCTTGTCGCCTATGGATGGTTTTTTGCGCAAACCCAATTCTGGACCAATTTCGATCCCGACTATGTCAAGCGCTACAAATTTGAGACGGTGACTTCGGTACCCGGCGAACCGCTGTCGTCAGGCAATACGAATGTGTGCGGACAATCGTCGATCGTAAAGGTTGCAAGCGACCTTGTGGACTTCAACGTAGACCAGAACTCCTGGATACCATCGACACTGATGTCGAAAATGGGGCTGTTCGGGCTGCCATGGAAATACACCCCGTTCTTCGACAACAAGGCTGCGTTTCAGCTCGGCGTCAATGAAATCGTCCGGCGCACGGCGCTGGAACTGGTCGACCGGCTCGGCCGGGTGCGTGGAACATCACAGATCGACCAGAACCTGCAGAACGCCCGCCAGAACATCTATTACACCGAGGATCTGTGGTATTTTTCCTTCGATCCGTTCGGACCGAAGTCGGCGACACCGACGTCCTACCGCTCGGCTGTTCGCAATCTTACGGACTTCAACAGCCGGCTAGCACGGTGCGATGCCACCTTTGATCCGCGTGCCGACAATTTGCTGAAATTTCTCGAACAAATGGCGAGCGCGATCGGCTCGACGTCCGATATCCTGCGCGACCGGATCGAGCAGAGCAATGCCGGGTGGTTCGATTTCAGGGCCGATGACCGGTTCTGGTTCGCCTATGGCCAGCTTTACGCATTGAACGGTGTCATGTCGGCGGCAAAGAACGATTTCGGCGACGTGGTGCGCGAGCGCAATCTCGGCAAGACCTGGAACCAGGCGACTGAACAGTTGCGTTCGGCACTCAACATGCAGCCGCTGATCATATCAAACGGCAATGAATCCGCATTCATCATGCCGTCACATCTGGCCACGATGGGATTTTATCTGCTGCGCGTCCGTTCCAACATGACAGAAATGCGCGATATTCTCGACCGGTAGGCAGACCCTTCCCAGGCCTGCGATCCCGATTTCAGCGGCACATTTTCCCGCACTGTCGCAATTTTCATATTTTGCGGCCTCTTTTGGATCGTGCAGTGTCATGCTTTTGGCTCTATGAACATTGTTTTGCAGACGTTTTGATTGCAGTTCAATCATGCAGGTTTGAGGTAGCTGATTATGGCCGAAGTGAAATCCGACATCGAAATTGCACGTGCAGCCAAGAAAAAACCGATCATGGAGATCGGCAAAAGACTTGGCATACCCGAGGCGGAACTGCTGCCTTATGGCCACGACAAGGCGAAAGTGTCCGCCGACTTCATCCGTTCCGTTCAGGGCAAGAAGGACGGCAAGCTGATATTGGTCACCGCAATCAACCCGACGCCGGCCGGCGAAGGCAAGACAACCACCACGGTCGGCCTTGGCGACGGGCTGAACGCGATTGGAAAGAATGCCGCAATCTGCATTCGCGAGGCGTCGCTTGGGCCGTGTTTCGGTGTCAAGGGTGGTGCAGCGGGCGGTGGTTACGCCCAGGTCGTGCCGATGGAGGAAATGAACCTGCATTTCACCGGTGATTTTCATGCCATCACCTCGGCGCACAATCTGCTTGCGGCGATGATTGATAACCATATCTACTGGGGCAATTCGCTGGAAATCGACCAGCGCCGCGTTGCGTGGCGGCGTGTCATGGACATGAATGACCGGGCCTTGCGCGAAATCGTTTGCTCGCTTGGCGGTGTGGCCAACGGGTTTCCGCGCGAATCCGGTTTTGATATCACCGTTGCTTCGGAAGTGATGGCGATATTGTGCCTGTCGCTTGACCTGAAGGACCTGGAAAAACGTCTTGGCGACATCATCATCGGCTACAAACGCGACAAGTCGCCGGTCTATTGCCGTGATATCAAGGCTGATGGTGCGATGGCGGTGCTGCTCAAGGATGCCATGCAGCCCAACCTGGTGCAGACACTGGAAAACAATCCGGCCTTTGTGCATGGCGGGCCGTTTGCCAATATCGCCCATGGCTGCAATTCGGTCGTCGCGACAAAAACCGCACTCAAGCTGGCAGATTACGTGGTCACCGAAGCGGGTTTCGGCGCCGATCTCGGCGCGGAAAAATTCTACAATATCAAATGCCGCAAGGCCGGCCTGAAGCCGGCAGCAACGGTCATTGTCGCGACCGTTCGTGCGATGAAGATGAATGGCGGCGTAAAAAAGGAAGACCTTGGCGCCGAAAATGTTGCGGCGGTGAAAAAGGGATGCGCCAATCTTGGCCGCCATATCGAGAACGTCAAGCAATTCGGTGTGCCGGCGGTTGTCGCGATCAACCATTTCATCAGCGATACGGACGCCGAAATCCAGGCGGTCAAGGATTACGTGGCATCGCAGGGTTCGGAAGCGATCCTGTGTACGCACTGGGCGAACGGATCGAAGGGGATCGAAGAACTGGCAACGCGGGTCGCGCAAATCGCCGACGGAGATCTATCGCAGTTTGCGCCGCTTTACGCCGATGACATGCCGTTGTTTGAGAAAATCGAAACCGTGGCCAAACGCATTTACCGGGCCGAGGAGGTCATCGCAGACAAGTCGGTTCGCGACCAGTTGCGGCAGTGGGAAGAGCAGGGTTACGGCAATCTTCCGGTCTGCATGGCTAAAACGCAGTACTCGTTTTCCACCGATCCGAACCTGCGCGGCGCGCCAAACGGCCACACCGTACCTGTGCGCGAAGTGCGGCTGTCGGCGGGCGCGGGTTTTATTGTTGTTATCACCGGTCAGATCATGACCATGCCCGGCCTGCCGCGCACGCCATCGTCAGAGAAGATTTTTCTGAACGATGACGGTCTCATCGAAGGGCTGTTCTAGAAGTCCGGCATTCGCCGCGGAAAACAGGCCTATTATTTGGGACACTGTTCGGGACTAGCCATACAGGTGTTGATCCATTCGCCATAGTTTGCGACGCGCGAATAAACGCCGGGTTTGCGTGGCCTTGCGCAGCCTTCGCCCCAACTGACAATACCGGCCTGATAGGGGGTATTCTGCAACCGGCCGGTCAGAGGTCCACCGGAGTCGCCCTGGCACGAATCCTGTCCACCCGACAGGAATCCTGCGCAGATCATGTTGTCCGTGATCTGCCCGTCATAGGACAGTCCGGCATTGCAATCGTCGCGCAGTACGGGAGGAACCTCGACAAAGCGCAGTGTCCTGGTGGTATCGCCTCCTTCGCCGGTGGCGCCCCAGCCACTGACCGTGAGCAGAGCTTCAGGTGCCAATAGTGCATCCTCGTTGTCCGTGGTTGCCAGCGCAACGGGTTGCGGCGTCGGTGCTGCTGCATCAATCAGGAGCGGTTCGAACAGTTCAAGAAGCGCGATGTCATTGTCAAAGGTCTGGTTGTTGTAGCGCTCGCTCATGTAGAGGATCCGTTTGACGTTGCGCCGCTGGCTGTCACCATTGCCGAGGTTGTTGGTGCCGGCGGTAATTACCACGAGGTGCGGGTCCAGGCCCTCGATGCAGTGTGCGGCGGTCAATATCCAGGCTGCGTCAATGACGCTGCCTCCGCAGAAATGGGCATTTCCGGCATCAGCTATCCATGACACTCCGAGCGAAACCTGCCAGGGGTAGGCGGCATCCGGGGCCGGTTGACCGCCGACGATTTTCGGAAGGATCTTGTCGAGATAGCGTTTGACCGTGTCCTGGTAGGGCGCCGGGCCATTGCGCAACATGGCATCGGTTTCGAGTGTCTGACCGACGGCACCCGATACGGCCAGCAGGCATGATGCAGCAGCGATAACCGGCATGGCGATCATGCGGTATGATCTTCCCGGTCCGGATTGTTTTTCATGCATGGTTACTGTCTCCCTGATCAGATGAATGCCAAGCCCGCGCCTATCGCCCTAGTATCCGAAAAACCGCAGCCTGACGCCGTCACCGGTATAGTCCGGAGCCCCTTCAACGGCGGTGATGCGCTTGCTGTCTATACCGGCCTTGGTCAACAGCAACCGCGTATTGGCGAGTTGTGCGAGCCGCGCATCGGCCTCTTCATTGTCGGAAGTTTCGGCCGTCGCCATCGATACCCAGGT
>JAHEGF010000223.1 GCA_024645155.1 Phyllobacteriaceae bacterium
ACTATCCTGACGTCCGCAAGGCCACTGGTGCCGAAGCCTACGCGTCCTATGGCAAGGAGAGTGCACCGGTTTTTCAGCGCGTTGGCGGGCGAATCGCCTGGTCGGGAGATTTCCGTCTGATGCTGATCGGGCCAGCGGAAGAAAAGTGGGACGCCTGCTTCATCGCCGAATACCTGTCGGTCGCCGCCTTTGTCGAAATGATCAAGGACCCGGATTATCAGAAGGCGGTGATACACCGCCAGGCGGCGGTGGCCGATTCGCGGTTGATCCGCCTGTCACCAAAAAAGGGCGGCGGTTCCTTCAGCGCATAGGCGGAAGCGCCGACCGCCCTAAATTGCGCCAATCAGCCCGGTAACCCGGGTTTTCACTTCTGCTGCTGCCTGCTCCTTGACCGGGCCATAGCCGCGGATATCCATCGGGGATTCAAGCACCGCCCGCCATGTTGCGATATCGTGATCGCCAAACTTGCGTCCGCAGAAACTGAGAATGCGCTCGAACCAGGTGATCAGGTCACGTTCCATCCGGCGCTCGGCGGTGTAGCCAAACATGTCGAGTGCGGTGCCGCGCAGAATTTTCAGCGAAGCCAGCACCAATAGCGGGTAGCGCAACCAGGCGCCGAACTGGCGCTTGCGCGGTCGGCCGCGTGCGTCGGTTGCGCGGGACAGTGCCGGTGGCGCCATGTGATACCTGACGTTGAACCCCGGTTCAAACATGCCCGACAGGCGGTCGTCAAAACCCATCTTTGTGTGCAGGCGGGCGACCTCATATTCGTCCTTGTATGCCATCAGCCTGAACAATGATCGGGCGGCGGCACCGAGCAGTTCTTCGCGATGGTCCTGCGGCAACAGGGCGGCGAATGCGTTCAGCGTTTGAGCGTAACGCTCGGCATAGGCGCGATCCTGGTACCCGGTGAGAAAATCGCCGCGCCGCGCGATGATGATCCGAGCCGGTTGCTGCTCGCCAAAATCCCGGTTTTCTGTCTTGGCGGATAGCGCTTCTGGATTTGCCGCCATGATGCGGCCAAGCGAGAAAGCCCGGACATTGGTATCGATCGCGACACCGTTCAATTCGATTGCCCGCATCAGGGCATCGAATGAAACGGGGACAAGACCCTTTTGCCATGAAAAACCGAGCATCATCATGTTGGCGTAGACACTATCGCCCAATAGCCGTTCGGCTGCCTCATTGGCATTAAAGGAAAACACGTAACCCTGGCCCACCACACTTGCGATTGCCTGCTGCCGGTCACCGATACGCAGGCGGGCATCGCGATCAAGCACGATATCTCCCGTGGGCATTTCGGCAAGGTTCAGAACAATCCTTGTGCCTGGATGATAGCAGGACGATGCCTTGGGCGATGACGTCACAACCGCATCGCAGCCAATAACAGCATCGGCGGATGCGGTATCGATGCGCACCTGGTTGATCAGGTCCGGCCTTGATGCCAGGCGAATAAAGCTCAGGACAGTGCCGAACTTCTGGGCAAAACCGGTGAAGTCGAGAACGCTCGAACCCTTTCCCTCCAGATGTGCTGCCATGGTTATCAGGGCGCCGACAGTGACAACACCGGTACCGCCAACACCGGTCACGAGCAGGTCGTAGGGGTCATCAAGGTCCGCGATGTCCGGCGGGCCGATATCTGCAAGCAGCTCTTCGATGTGTATGCCGGCGCCGGTCTTTCTTTTGCGCGTTGCGCCCTCGACGGTCACGAAGCTCGGGCAAAATCCGTTCAGGCAGGAGAAGTCCTTGTTGCAGGTCGACAGGTTGATCTTGCGCTTGCGCCCGAATTCCGTTTCCAGCGGTTCTACGCTCAGGCAGTTCGATTCCACGGAACAGTCACCGCAGCCTTCGCACACCAGATCATTGATGACGGCAAATTTCCGTGGATCCTCCATGATGCCGCGTTTGCGGCGGCGGCGTTTTTCCGTTGCACAGGTCTGCTCGTAGATGAGTACCGAAACGCCCTTTACCGCGCGGAGTTCACGCTGCACGGCATCCAGTTCGGAGCGGTCATCAATGGTCGTGCCCGCCGGAAAATCTGATCTGCTGAATTTCAACGGATCGTCGGAGACAAGAGCGATGCGCTCGACACCTTCTGCGCGGCAGATTGCGGCGATCGCCTCGACGCTGACCGGGCCGTCGACCGGCTGGCCGCCGGTCATCGCCACGGCGTCGTTGTACAGTATCTTGTAGGTGATGTTGGCTCCGGCGGCGATCGCCTGACGGATCGCCATTGAACCGGAATGGTACCACGTGCCTTCGCCGAGGTTCTGGAAGACATGATTGTTACCCGTAAACCGCGACGACGCGGCCCAGTTGACGCCTTCGCCGCCCATCTGGATGAGCGAGCTGGTGTTGCGGTCCATCCAGTTTGCCATGAAATGACAGCCGATGCCGGCAAGCGCCTGACTGCCCTCGGGCACTTTCGTCGAGATGTTGTGGGGACATCCGGAGCAGAAATAGGGCGTCCGGGTCGCTCCTTCTACGACCGGGATTTGCACTTTTGCATTCAGTGCGGCCGCCCGCTTCTTCAGTCTCTCCTCCGGAAACAGACGGTCGAGCCGTTGGGCGATGACCGGTGCCAGAAGCGATGGCGACAACTCCCCGGTCCACGGCAACAGCCGTTCAAGGTTCTCGTCGTTCTTGCCGACCATGCGTTCCGGTTTTGCGCCCGGCCAGTCGTAGAAATACTCCTTCAACTGGCTTTCGATAATGCCGCGTTTTTCTTCAATGACGAGAACTTCACGCTTGCCGCGGACAAAATTCAGCGCATCGCGACGCGGCAGCGGCCAGACCATGCCGACCTTGTAGACATCGATGCCCAGCCTGCGGCAGGCCTTTTCATCCAGGCCCAGTAACCGTAGCGCCTCCATCGTATCGAGATGGGCCTTGCCGCTGGTAACGATGCCATAACGGGCCTTTCTGATATTATAGATCGGCCTGTCGATCGGATTTGCCTCGGCAAATGCAAACACTGCCTGCTTCTTTGCTTCCATGCGTTCTTCGATTTGCGGGCCGGGCAGGTCCGGCCAGCGATAATGCAACCCGGCGGGAGGCATTTCGAAATCCGGCTGGATGAATTTGCGGTCCGGATGCAGTTCCACCGACTGCGCCGACTCGACCGTCTCGGAAACCGCCTTGAATCCGACCCACATGCCGGAAAACCGCGACAGGGCGTAGCCATATTCGCCGAAAGCCAGGTATTCGCCGACATTTGCAGGCGCAAGGATCGGCATGAACCAGGTCAGGAAGGCGACGTCTGTCTGATGAGGCATCGAGGATGAGACGCAGCCATGGTCGTCGCCGGCCACAACCAGCACTCCGCCATTGGGCGAGGAACCATATGCATTGCCATGTTTGAGCGCATCACCGGCCCGGTCGGCTCCGGGTCCCTTGCCGTACCACATGGCAAATACGCCGTCGCGTTCGGCTTTCGGGTTGGTCTCGACCTGCTGTGTACCGAGCACGGCAGTAGCAGCCAGATCCTCGTTTACGGCAGGTAGAAACTCGATGGCGTTTTCCGTGAGTTGCCGCTTTGCCCGCCAAAGTTCGAGATCAACGCTGCCGAGCGGCGAGCCGCGATAGCCGGAAACAAATCCGGCAGAGTTGATACCTGCCACCCGGTCGCGGGCCGCCTGGTCAAACAGGATACGCACCAGGGCCTGTGTGCCGGTCAGGAAGACCCGACCCGCGCTCAGGGTGTAGCGGTCATTGAGCTGGTAGTGGTGCAGTTCCGGCAGATGGACGTTCATGGCAGGGCCCGTTTTCCAGCAATGGTAAGCGGATATATTACACGAAATTCAACGAAATTTTCTGCCAGATAATCACCATATGACGAGAAATATGGAGTATTCTACCGCAAAAAGCTGATATTGCGGCATGATCAATCAGGAGGAATTGGATATGCAGGAAGAGCAGGACAGCCGGCTTTTGCGGGTATTGCAGGAGAACGGGCGAATATCCAATCAGGAACTCGCCGACCAATGCAACATGTCGGCGTCAGCGTGCTGGCGCCGCGTCAAGGCCCTTGAAGAGGCCGGGATCATCACGGGTTACAAGGCGCGGATAGATCCCGTGGCGGCGGGACTTGCCTTTCATGCCGTCGTCCATGTTCAGCTTGCCCGCCACAATCCGGATTTTCTCAACGAGTTCATCTCCGCCATGGCGACATCAAAGGAAGTACTTGACTGTTTCGCGACGACCGGGGAGGCGGATTATCAGCTCAGAGTGAGATGCCGGAACCTCGATGAGTATAACCGGTTTCTCGAGGAATTCCTGTTCCGCATTCCGGGCGTTGCCAATGTGCGCACCAACCTTGTGCTGCGCGAAATCAAGCGCGATGCGCCGATTGCCGTTTGAAAGGCGGATTGCGCCCGGTTCAAAGCGGTATGTTGTCGTGTTTCTTCCACGGGTTCTCAAGGTTCTTGTTGCGCAACATGCGCAGCGCCCGCGCGACCCTTTTTCGGGTCGAATGCGGCATGATGACCTCGTCGATGAAGCCGCGTTCGGCGGCAACGAACGGTGAAAGGAACCTGTCCTCGTACATTTTGGTGTGGGCAGCGATCTTTTCCTTGTCGGCGATATCCTTGCGGAAAATGATCTCGACGGCGCCTTTTGCGCCCATCACCGCGATTTGTGCCGTTGGCCAGGCATAGTTGATGTCACCGCGCAAATGCTTCGATGCCATGACGTCATAGGCCCCGCCATAGGCCTTCCGCGTGATGATCGTTATCTTCGGCACCGTTGCCTCGGCATAGGCAAACAGCAATTTGGCACCGTGCTTGATCAGGCCACCATATTCCTGCGCCGTGCCGGGCAAGAATCCGGGAACGTCGACGAATGTGACGATCGGGATATTGAAACAGTCGCAGAAGCGAACAAAACGCGCTGCCTTGCGGCTGGCATCGGAATCGAGAACGCCGGCGAGCACCATCGGCTGGTTGGCGACAAAGCCGGTTGTGCGGCCCTCGATGCGGCCAAACCCGGTAACGATGTTCTTTGCGAAATTTTCCTGGATCTCGAAAAAGTCTCCCTCATCGGCAGTTTTCAGGATCAGTTCCTTGATATCGTAGGGCTTGTTGGCATTGTCGGGGATCAACCGGTCAAGCGAAAGGTCGGCATCCTCGATGGGCTGGTGGCATTCGATTTCCGGGAGATCGGACAAATTTGATTGTGGCAGGAGATCAATCAGGCGGCGCATCTGCAACAGCGCCTCGACGTCATTGTCATAGGCACCATCGGCAATCGATGACCTGGTCGAGTGGACGGATGCGCCTCCTAGTTCCTCGGCGGTGACGGTTTCATTCGTCACCGTTTTGACCACATCGGGACCGGTCACGAACATGTAGGACGTGTCGCGCACCATGAAGATGAAATCTGTCATGGCAGGAGAATAGACGTCGCCGCCGGCGCATGGTCCCATGATCAGGGAGATTTGCGGGATGACGCCGGAGGCCAGCACATTGCGCTGAAAGACCTCGGCGTAGCCGCCGAGCGCCGCGACGCCTTCCTGGATGCGCGCGCCACCGGCATCGAACAGGCCGATGATGGGGGCGCCGTTCTTCAGCGCCATGTCCTGGACCTTCATGATCTTTTCGGCGTGGCTCTCCGACAGCGAACCGCCGAACACCGTGAAATCCTTGGCAAAGACAAAGACGGTGCGGCCATTGACG
>JAHEGF010000027.1 GCA_024645155.1 Phyllobacteriaceae bacterium
CGCAGCCATGGCGCGCCGATCAAGCCAGATGCGGATGGCAAACCGGCGCTCGCCGTAGATATCAACGCTGGCGACGCCGTCGAGCGTTGCCAGCCGGTCGATGATGAAACGCTCGGCGTAGTCGGTGATTTCGGCAGCCGACATGCGATCGCTGGTGATCGCAAGCCGCATTACCGGATCGGCATCGGCGTCATTCTTGACGATACTCGGCTCCTCGACGCTTTCCGGAAGCTGTGCGCGGATGCGTCCGACCGCGGAGCGGACGTCGTTGGCGGCTTCATCGAGGTTGCGGCCGGTATCGAATTCGATCTGTGTCTGTGCGCGTCCGCGGCGGCTTTCGGACGAGATGGTCCGGACACCACTGATGCCCGCGATCGCACCTTCGATAATGCTGGTGATGTCGGTGTCGACGACCTCGGGCGAGGCGCCGGTGTAGAGCGTGGTTACTGATACGACCGGGGAATCCACCTGGGGCAGTTCGCGGATAGGCAATCTCAGCAACGATGCGACGCCGAAAACGATTATGATCAGGCTGGCGACTGCCGCAAGGACCGGACGGCGGATGCTGACATCGGAGAGGATCATGAACTGTCCCCGGCCTCCTTGCCCTTTTCCCTGGTGGCCGGGTCGTCCGTTGCCGGCGCGCTGGATTCGACGACGGAAACCACCGTGCCCGCGCGCAGGCTCTGCGTGCCGCGTTCAACCACGAGTTCGCCCGGCTCAAGACCGGCGGCGACCTCGACCAGCCCACGGCGGCGCTGACCGAGCGTGACGTTCCGGCGCAATGCCTTGCCTTCGGCGATCACGAAGACATGGGTCTGCCGGCCCTCGAATATGACCGCGGCCTCCGGGATCATCATGGCGTCGCGCGAATCCAGCACGACACTGACGGTCATGAACATGCCGACGGGCAGAAGAAGGTCGGGGTTCGGCATGACAGCCCGAACGCGGAATGCCCGTGCGGTCTCATCAATGCGACTGTCGACATTGGCGATCCGGGCGGTGAACTCGCGGCCCGGAAAAGCAGCACTTACGGCAGTTATCGCGATGCCGCGGCGCAGTTTTCCGTACAGCACTTCGGGCAAAAGGAACTCGAGCTCGACGCTGCTGAGATCGTCAAGCGTGGTGACCACGGTATCGTTGTCGATACGGGCGCCTATATCGACCCGGCGCAGCCCCGTGACACCGGCAAACGGTGCGCGTACCGTTCTGTCGGCAAGCCGTTTGACAGCCCGGGAATGATCAGCCTGGGCGACGGTGTATTTTGCGGCAAGCTGATCGACCTGCGCCTGCGAAACGGTGTTGTTTCTGCGCAGTGACCGGGCGCGCTCAAGCGCTGCCACCATCTCCCGCAGATTGGCCTTGCTTTCCTCGAGATTGGCTCGTTCGATCTCGTCATCGAGCGTCAGCAGGATATCTCCCTTGCCGACACGCTGACCACTTTCGAAATTCAAGGAAACGATACGTCCCGAGGCGGTCGACACGACGTCGACGGACTGGACGGCGCGCGTGGTGCCGACGGCTTCGGCACGCTGCTCGAGATGCTCCACGGAGACCGGCGACACGATGACCGGAACCGGCGCCCGCGTTCCACGTCCAACAGACGAGGTTTGCTCCTCATTCGGGAAATAATTCTGGTAGGCCTGATAACCGCCACCGGCAGCGGCGGCGAACAGGATGACCAACGCAGACTGCGCCCAGATCCTCATCAACAGCTACCGCCGGCGAGGCTGACGTGGTGCCGGTTGCTCAAACCTGTATACGATATGCCCATGCGCCAGAAGCTCCCAAATGCCCGGGAAACACCTATCATACTCCTGACCACTACAATATTTTATATTGCGGTGGAAATAGGTCCCCTTACAGCAAGGTGATGAGAGCAAACCGGTTTGCGGAACCAAACCGGCAATCGGTGTCCTTACTGGCTCTGGCCATGTTTTTTAAAGCGATCCGCGTGGTAGGCAGAAATATCGATGTTCGTCGGCGTTCTCATCACCAGATCAGCAATGATCTGGCCGGTCTTGGGCGCCATGCCCAGCCCGTAGTGACTGTGGCCGAACGCAGCGAACAGGTTTCGCTGGCCCGGCAATTCGCAAATGCACGGCAGGCTGTCGGGAAATGAGGGCCGCGTACCCATCCACTCGCTTGTGTCGCCGGTATTCAGGTCAGGCAGGAGTTCCTTGGTCATGCTTTCAAGCATCCGGGCACGCGAGTAGTTTGCGGGGGCATCCAGCCTCGCAAACTCAGCCGTTCCCGCGCTCCTGATACCGTTCTGCATTGAACTGGCTGCAAACTTCCTCTCTGCGTCCATGATCGAATGTTTCAGCGTCACCCCGGGATTGTGAAACTCCAGATGATAGCCGCGCTCGGAAGCAAGAGGCAGGCTGATGCCCAACGGTTTGAGCAACTTCATCGACCACGGTCCTGCAGCGATGACCAGGTTGCCCGTTTCGCGGTATTCCCTGTCACATATGATTTGCCAGCGGTGACCCGGCTTTTGGCGAATCTCTGTGACTTCACAGGATTTGAAGAAAGTCCCCATAGATCGGGCCTTGTCAGCCAGCGCCTTGCCAAGCGCACTTGGCTGCACTGCCCGGGATTGATCGCGGATAACGACAGCCGACTGAAACACCGGTGAAATGGCAGGCTCAATCTCGCGTAACTCATCTCCCGGCACAATCTGAACCGGTGCACCGCGTTCAATACGCAATCGCTGGCCAATGGCACTGAGTGATGCGCCATGCGCATCCCTGTAAACATGAAGATACCAGGAATCCTGTAGCAGGTTCTCATGGCCGGTCCCGCGCAAGTGACGCCGGTAAATATCCATGTTCGGCCGGTTCAGCGCATCCATCGCGTCGGCCAGCCGGGCCACCTTTTCGATGGTACTGCCAGCCTGAAAAAACCGCATCACCCAGGGCAGGAACGAAGGGACGTCACGCCAGCGGACACTGATCGGGCCTTTGGGATCCAAAAGCCAACCTGGCACATTCCGCCAGAGGCCGGGAAGCGATTGCGGAATGCAAGACCATGGCGAAATTACCCCGGCATTGCCATAGCTTGTAGCTTCTGCCGGACCTGCCTTGTCGAGCACGGTTACCCTGGCACCGCGTTCCTGCAATGACAGCGCGCAACATATGCCGACGATGCCTGCGCCTATGATGGTCACTTCAATAGCGTCATCGCGTACCGGCATGTTCATGGGAAAACCTCAGGCAGCGGCAAGCTTCTCGCTCCTGCGGCCGGTAATCTGCATGATGATTGCCGGTGTCGCTATAGCAAGCGCAACCAGGTTGGCGGTGAGATTTGGTGAAATCAGGATTACCCCGGCTATGGCAAGCAGCACGCGTTCGATCCTGCCTGCATTTGCCAGCAGGAACCCGGATACGGCAGCGGACAGGAACACCACGCCGGTCACGCAGGTAATTGCGGCAAACAGGAAATCCCAGATATCAAAACCGGTCGACGAGACAATCAACAGTACGGGCGCGTAAACGAACGCCATCGGCGCCACGATCTTGCCGAGGCCAAGTGTGAACGCCGTGACACCTGTCTTGAATGGAGGGGAATTGGCAATGGCCGCGGCGGCATAGGCGGATGTGCAAACCGGTGGCGTGATCTCCGATACCACGCCGTAATACAATACGAACATGTGGCTGGCGATGGGCGGCACGCCCAGTTGCGCCAGGGCCGGCTGAGCAACCGATACCAGCATGATGTAGAGCGCTGTGGTGGGAATGCCGGCACCCATCAAGATGCAGGAAATGGCGATCAGCACCAGCGACAAAAACAGCTGCAGGCTTGCCTGGGAAAACAGCTCATAGGCACCGAAAGAAAACAGCCAGTGCAGGTTGTCAGCCATATTGGCAGCACCTGTCGTTACCATGAAGCCAATACGGAAACCGATACCGGTGGTGTTGATGACACCCACCACAATACCGACCGCTGCTGCCGCAGCCCCGACCGCCAGGGCGTATTTGGCGCCGGTTCCAATGACCTCATGCAGGTCTGCCAGCCTCATCGGTTTTTGCGGGTTGAACAAAGCGGCGAGCGAGCCTGCTATCAGGAGCGCCGACATTGGCAGGTCAAAGCCACTGGTCATGTATTTCCAAACGACGAAACCGGCGAACAGGGCTGCATAGACCCATGTGACCGGTTGCTTGATCCGCGCAGCACCGACAATGACGCACAGGCTTATGCCGCAGAACGCGGCCATGTAGGGCGTGTAGCCGGAGAACAGGACGACCAGCAGGGCGACAAGCGGAATAATGTTGGCCCAGCCGGCGCGCCAGACAGCCTTCAAGTTAGGCAATGCTTCCTTGGCAAAACCGGTCAGGCCCAGACGGCGTGCGGTGAAATGCACAACCGAGAATACCCCGACATAATGCAGTGAGGCGGGCACAATGGCGGCAATGACAATCGTTGTGTATGGCAGCTCGAGAAACTCCGCCATGATAAAGGCGGCGGCGCCCATGATCGGCGGCGTTATCTGGCCGCCGGCACTCGAAGCTGCTTCAACTGCACCGGCAAAGTGGGCCGGGTAGCCAAGCCGCTTCATGTTGGGGATCGTCAGCGCACCGGTCGAAACCGTATTGGCAACAGACGAACCCGAGATTGTGCCAAAGAAGGCCGAGGAGATTACCGAGACCTTCGCGGGGCCACCGGTGTAACGGCCTGCCAGGATCATCGCGTTATCGACGAACAGCTGGCCAAGGCCTGTTTTCTGGGCAATGACGCCGAAAAGCACGAAATGAAAAACGGTGGTCGAGACAACCCACAAGGTGACGCCGAATATGCCCTCTGCGGGAAAGTACATATTGTTGATAAACTGGCGCCAGTTGACACCGGGATGCTGCAAAATCTGCACCGGTATCCATGGGCCAAGCAATGCGTATGCGATGAACACGCATATGATGGCGGGCAGCACCCAGCCCAGCGTTCGCCGTGCAATATCCAGCACCAAAACAATTAGCACTGTGCCGAAGAATATGTCGAAGTTGTTGGGATTGCCCTGCCGGAATGTCTGTTCGGTAATGCCGAGAAACTCGATACCGCGCCAAGCCGTGCCCAGATACAGCGCGCTGGCGCAGCCGAGAAGCGTCAGTACCAGATCCGGCAGGGGAATGTTGCCCGGCCGAAATGCTCCGGGACGCAGGGACAATGACTTTTCGGTACGAATGAAGGGAAACGACGCATAAATCAGTATGAACAGGCCGGTCAGATGCCAACCCATGTGCCAGTAATCGACAGGAAGGCCAAACCCGGCTGTAAGATAGTGATATATCGCAAAGACAACGGCCACAAAATTGACAAAGCGACCGGCCGATGGCGTCAGCGGACGGCCTGCCGACACCTCGTCATACTTTTCCTCGATCTCTGCCAGCTGCTCGGCAGTAAGGTCTTCCGTCTGGTCCTGAACAGTAGTGCTGGTCATGCTGCGCGCCCCACGTCCGATATCTTATTGGCCAGAGCGGTGGCAGCTTCGTCTGCCGCCACCGCCCCCGCCGACGGTCCGTCTGGGAGTGTTATTTGAGAAGTCCTGCTTCCTTGTAGTACTTTTCGGCACCGGGATGCAGTGGCACACCAAGTTTTGCGATACCGAGCAATGCTGTTTCGGGGCGAATTTGCTTGCCCTTTGCATGGCCGCTATCGAGTAGATTGCGGGTGTTGTCATTCCACAGCGCCTTGGTGATATCGTAGATGAGTTGTTCCGGTTGATCGGCAGACACGACCAGGATAGCGCTCACGGCAATTGTCTTGGTGTCGTGATCGACGCCCTGATAGGCCCCGGCAGGAATCGTGGATGGCACGTACGCGGTGAGGATTTCGGTGCTCTTGGCAACCTCTTCATCGCTCATGGAATACAGGTCCATGCCCTTTGTCGAGGCCAGTTGCACCATGGCGGCGACAGGCCAGCCCGCTGCATAGAAATATGCGTCGAGCTGACCGTCAGCCAGCTGTTCGGCGCTCTGCGAGTTGTTCAGTTCGGCTTCCTCGATATTATCACGATTGACGCCGTATGCCGCCAGCATGTCGAGTACGTTGACCTGCGTGCCGGACCCTGCCTGGCCGATGCCGACGCGCTTGTCCTTCAGGTCGGCAAGGCTTTGCAACGTGCTGCCCTTTGGAATGACAAGATGCAGGTCTTCCGGGAAAAGATTGGCAACCACGCGGAGCTTTTCGGCTTTCTGTCCTTCGAACTTGCCCTGGCCAAAATACATCTCCTGCAGCGTTGAGGCACCGGTCATGCCGGCTTCCAGTTCGCCATTTTGAACGGCAAGGTTGTTTTGCACCGATGCGTTGGTCGATTGCGCGATAGCGATCAGGCCGGGCACGCCGCACTGGCCGCCTTCATCACACGCCCTTGCGCCCGGAGGTGCGGAGATCGCGTTGGCAATCGTGCCGCCTATGGGGAAGTAGGTGCCGCCAGCGCCGCCGGTTCCGATGCGGAAAAATGTTGGCTGCTGCGCAAGCGCGGCGCTGCCCGCAACGACGGCAAAAGCCAGTGTGGCGCCTGCAAGTTTTCGAAATAATGTCATGGTTGTCTCCCTGTCGTGACTGGTAGTGGTCGGTTTTTGCCGTATTTCCGGCCTTACACGCTTTCCACACGGTCAACAGTACAGAGGCAGAACATAAATTCAATTTTGAAATTCTTTGATATGTATAAAAAAACCTGATACCATGCCCCGCTGGTAAAATCATCGGGTACAACATGAACCTCAGACAGCTTGTCGCATTTCGGGAAGTCATGCTGACCGGATCGGTATCCGAGGCGGCGCGAAATCTCAACCGCACCCAACCTGCCGTCAGCGCCCAGATTGCCGGCCTTGAGGAACAGATGGGCTTCAAGCTGTTTGCCAGGCGCGATGGCAGATTGCACCCGGTTCCCGAGGCGCAATATCTTTTGTCGGAGGCATCCGACATTCTCAACCGCGTCAGCACGGTGTCTCACACATTTGAGGGACTGCGGGAAATGGAGAGCGGCTCAATCCACATTGTCGCGATGCCGGGTCCGTCGGTGTTTTTGTTGCCGGAACTTGTCAGCCAGTTTTTGGAGGACCGCACTGACATCAATGTTTCGCTGATCTCGCGCAGCTCGTTCCAGGTGCAGCAGCTTGTCTCCGCCCAGCGTTATGATCTCGGACTGCTCGATCACGATCCTGACGTCGAGCCGTCGTCGTCATTGCTGGATTACACGCTGTTGTCTTTTGACTGTCTTTGCGCGGTGCCTGCCGATGACCCGTTGGCAGACCGCAAGTTTGTGACCGTTGATGATCTGAACCGGCGGCCCATGGCAACATTGCGCGAGGAACATTCGACCACGCGCCAGATCCGGGCGTTGTTCGAGCAGCGAAATCTGCATTTCAACAGACGTATCGAAACCCAGTATTTCATTCCTCTCCTGACATTTGTCGAAAAAAGGCTGGCCTATGCGATCGTCGACCCGCTGACTGCGCAAAGCTACAGGCTGTATCGCGGCGAAAGCCGGCAACTGGTGTTCCGCCCGTTCCGGCCCAATGTGAAATTTTCCGCGGCGCTCGTCACGCCCTCGCACCGGCAACTGTCGAGAGTGGCTACGGCCTTCGTGAAGTTCCTGGAAAACGAGTTGAACAGGATTCAAGCCGAGCGGGCTGATTGAAGGTAGGGACGTCGACAGGCGGCCCATAACAGGACAGAGCTCTGTTTTCCGTCATCAGAAATAGCTGACAAATTACATGGTGCAGCAGTCAGCGCAACGCCGGCATCAGGCCCCTGGCTTGCAGCAGGTGGCAAGGCAGGCGTACTGTCGGCTGTTACCGGCGTATTGCCAGGCTTTTAGCTACTCGGAGAAACCACTACCGTTCTGGTACTTGCGGGCCAGGTTGCAGCCATTCCCGGAGTAGCTTTGATCAACACACACCATCGACAATCGCAAAGCTGATGTTCAAACATCACATGCGCTGTTCGCATTAGCCGCATGGCTGTTTTCGTCGAACAATTGAGCGGATGTCCACAGTAATTGAAATCATTGGCGCACCCGACAGGATTCGAACCTGTGACCTCTGCCTTCGGAGGGCAGCACTCTATCCAGCTGAGCTACGGGTGCCAGGGCGCTGAGGAAATGCGCCGCCGGGCGCTGGCTGCCCGGTTGCCGTTTCATAGCCGAACCAGATGGCAGGTTCAACAAACGAATTCAATTGCAGCGGTTTGGGCAGGAACTGCCCCGTGATGGCCGGGAACGGGGAACAGATCGCCGCGGAGGCGGCGGGATGTTCCGGGCGGCGATATGGTCCGTTGGCTGCGGTGGTTCTCCGGTCCTGGCAATTGCGGCCGCAGAGACACCAAAACATACGACGCGGCCCGCAGGGTTCCCGCCCAGCGCATCCTGCCCGGCAAGCCTCGCCATCGCTGGCCGTCCCATTCATCGGACCGGCAAGCCCGCCTTTTTGAAACCCTCGATGACCGGTTTTCCGTCCGCCGGATCAAGGAAAAGCTTGCCGACGTGTTCCACTGCGGAGTAGTCGGGCCTGATCTCAATGAGCTCGCGCCAGATGCGCCCGGCCTCTTCATGTTCGCCAAGCTGGCCGAGTGTGGCCGCCAGCATTGCCCGGCCGATGTCGGTGTCCGGCACCAGGTTTATGCGCTCGCGGAAAATGGCCGCGGCGGTCTCGTAGTTGCCCAAAAGCAGATGCGCGACACCTAGGAACTGCAAGCCGCGGTGGTTCATGGCGGGATCAATCCGCATGGCGCGTTCCAGATCCGGTATCGCGGCCTCCGGATTACCAATACTCAACTCGATCGCGCCTCGTACATGCAAAGAATCATAGTGGTTGGGATTTAACGCGAGCACCTTGTCATTGATGACCTTACATTTTTCAATGTCCTTATGCATCATGGCAACAACCACCAGCGAATGCAGGACCGTCGGATCATCGGGAGCGAGTTTGGCAGCCTGTTCGGCATAGTCGCCAGCTTGCCGGAGTGCTTCCTCCGCAGGAAAAATCCAATTGTTCATATGGGCGAATATGTGGGCGAATGCGAGGCCAGCAAAAGCCTCACCATAGGCAGGATCCAGCGCAATGGCGCGCTCGAGCAATGTCCGTGATTTCTTAAATCCCTCGCGGTTGATGGCTCCATTGAGTATTTCGCGGGCCCGCAGAAACAGATCATGCGCTTCGACATTCGTTGTTGCGGTATCGTTCAATCTTGCAGTTTCACCCGGTGTCAGGCTGATCTTCAGGGCATCGACGATGCGCCTGGTAACGTCATCCTGAACCTCGAAAATGTCGGTCAGTTCACGGTCGTAACGCTCGGCCCACAGATGCGCGCCGTTTGTGGCATCGATCAGCTGCGCTGTTATCCGTACCCGGTTACCCGCACGCCGAATCGAACCTTCGAGCACGGTGCCGACACCCAGTTCGCGGCCGACAAGCCTGAGGTCGACATTCCTGCCCTTGTAGGCAAAGCTCGAATTGCGCGCGATCACGATAATGCCGCCGATCTTGGAGAGGTCGGTTATGATGTCCTCGGCCATGCCGTCGGAAAAATATTCCTGCCCGGGTTCACCGGACATGTTTTCAAAAGGCAGCACGGCAATCGACGGGACATGAGTTACGGCGGTTGTCGGCCGGTGACCGTTTCTGTCCCCGCCGCCGGACGGATTGTCCATGTCCGGGTGCCATTTCCATATGCGTATCGGGCGTTCGACGTTTTTCACCGCGACTTCGCCGCTATCGGCAAACTTGATTTCGATCCGGCTGCCAACGCCTTCCCTGACGATGGAAGCCACGCAGATGCCTCCCGGGTCGGCAAGCGGTTCCAGGCGCGCCGCGACATTCACGCCGTCTCCGTAAATATCCTCCCCGTCGATAATGATGTCACCAAGGTTGACTCCGATCCTGAGTTCGAACCCCTGGCCGTTTGCGCTATTTTGATCCTTGAGCGTGCGTTGTATGGCCAACGCGCAATTTACGGCGTCAACCACACTTGGAAATTCGACCAGGGCGCCGTCGCCGGTCAGTTTTACCAGCCGGCCGTCGTGATCCTTCAACAACGGATTGAATGTTTCTTCGCGATGGCGTTTCAATGCCATCAGCGTACCGTGTTCGTCGGCGCCCATCATTTTTGTGTAGCCAACCACATCGGCAACAAGAATTGCCGCAAGCCGGCGCTTGATCTGCTTTTCCGTCATGGGCAGATAAGTAGTGTATCCCGGGCTTGTGTGGAAGTGGGCTTCGCCCGGTACCGCAGCGCTGCCGGTGCCTACCGCATCAGCCTGCCGATCTTGCACCTTTTGGCCGCCCGCCTGCCGCTATTTGCCGGGTGATTGCTGCAACCGCGCATGGATCGAATTTCTTTTCCAGCTCAGCTGCGGGTCGATCTCGCGGACCTCAAATGAAAGGGCGAAATGCGGATCTTCAAACAACGCACCAAGATGATTGCAGACCGCTGAAAATATTGCGTCGCCAGCCGTTTTCTTGTCCTGCGGGCCGCGCCCTGCCCCGATTCTTAGAACCATGTCGAGATAGGCGTTTCGCCGATCGCCATCAGCGACCACAAACGTGTCGCAGGCAATCGCACGTACACGGATCCCGCCAAGCGGAAACAGGCCGCAATCGACCAATTCGTCCGTAATGACCCGGCATAGTGCGGCGATGTCCGTACGCGCGTCGAGGTTGCGCGAGTATTGAATTTCAAAATGGGGCATGTGGTTGCTTTCCCGTCGGCGTGTTTTGCCAAACTGCTAAAGATGATGGCTTGCCGCGTCAAACATCGCAAACCGGATAGCGGTTGTGCATCGCTGCTTTTGCCGGCAGCGACAGACATGCAGGTCGTGACACGCTGATGGTAACATGGCGCGGATCATGATATGCGGCGCCAGACTTTCGTGGAGGATGACCGGCTTGATCAATGATTTCTTTCAACCGCGCGCAACCAGCCGTTCACTACCGATTGCACTGCTTCGCGCACGCGAGGCGGTGATGGCGCATTTCAGGCCGATGCTGCAGCGCCATGGTATCACCGAACAGCAATGGCGGGTCATCAGGGTTCTGGCGGAAAACAATGAGCTGGAGGTCACGCAGCTTGCCAAACAGGCGTTTGTTCTCGGCCCCAGCCTGTCGCGTATCCTGCGTACGCTCGAATCCCGCAATCTGGTCACCAAACGCCGTGACAAGAACGACGGCCGCCGGTACTGGCTCGCATTGACCGACAAGGCGCACGCCCTGATCGGCGACGTGCAACCCGACAGCATACGCATCTATGGCGAACTGGAAGACCGCCTTGGCCGTGAGCAGATCAACGAACTTCTGACGATCCTCGATGAATTCACCGGCCGTCTTACCGATTGAATCGGGCAGCCTGCAAGCCGGAGCGCATTTGCATTGTCTGACGGCGATGTTGTGTGCCATATGAAAGCAAATGAGTTGATAGCCGGAATCCTGCCATGAAACCCGTATTCATCCAGCTGCAATGTACGCCTGGAAAAACCTATGAGGTCGCGGACGAACTGTTCAAGCGCGAGATCGTCTCCGAACTCTATTCGACCAGTGGCGAATTCGACCTGCTGATGAAAGTATATGTTGCCGAAGGCGATGACATCGGCAAATTCATCAATCAGAACGTTCTCAATATTGCAGGCATTGACCGCTCCCTGACGACTTTGACCTTTACGGCCTTCTGATTGCGTCGCCGGTTGGCGTAATCTGCGCTTGCCAACGCGCCTCTTTTGGCAAAAGCTCGCAGCAGCAGGGGCCGGGTATTCCGTCCCGCCGCAACGGGATGACGTTCATGAAAATCGGATTTATCGGCCTCGGCAATGTCGGTGGCAAGCTTGCGGGTTCGCTGCTTCGCAACAGGTTCGACCTGACAGTGCGCGACCTTGACCGGAAAACCGCCCAACAGTTTCTGGACCAGGGCGCCCACTGGGGCGAAAGCCCGGCGGAGATGGCGCGCACATGCGATCTGATCATCACATGCCTGCCTTCTCCCGCCGCATCTGCGGCTGTCATGGAAGCGGAAGACGGAATTCTTGCCGGTCTTTCGGACGGCAAGATCTGGGCGGAAATGTCGACAACCGACGAGGCAGAAGTACGCCGCCTCGGCGCGCTCGTCTCGGCTACCGGCGCATCGGCAGTCGATTGCCCGGTATCGGGAGGCTGCCACCGTGCGGCGACCGGCAATATCTCGATTTTTGCCGGTTGCGACCGGGATGTCTTCGAGCGCATCCTGCCGGTTTTGACCACAGTTGGGAGACGTGTCCTGCATACCGGACCTCTGGGTTCGGCATCGGTGCTGAAAGTCATCACGAACTACCTGGCCACCGCTAATTTGCTATCCCTGTGCGAAGCGCTGGTTACCGCCAAGGCTGCAGGCATGGACCTTGGAACAACCTACGAGGCGATCCGCATCTCGTCAGGCAATTCCTTTGTCCATGAAACCGAAAGCCAGGTCATCCTGAACGGGTCCAGAGACATCAGCTTCACGATGGATCTGGTGTCAAAGGATATCGGACTGTTTCAGGCGGTTGCCGACCGCGCCGGTGTGCCGTTGGAAATCAACCCGCTGATGATCGGGATCTTCACGGATGGCGAAAAGCGTTACGGCCCGCGAGAGTTTTCGCCCAACATCATCAGGCGTCTTGAAGAGGCAACCGGGCTCGATATCCGGGCGCCGGGATTTCCAGCCGAGATGGTTGATGACGAACCCGAGGAACCGGGATACGAGGTTGTCCGAGGCGGCCGGTCCTGATCAACGGGCAAAAAGGAGAACGGCAAATCCCGATGCCACAAACAGGCAAAGGGGTGAGTAATAGCGGCGGTCGTAGGTGGCAAATGGCTGCTCGGGGAAGCGACTGCGCCACCAGTTGGTAAATCCGGCGACACCACGCAACGCGAATACGGTGATACACAGTTCGGTCACCACTGCAAGAACTGCCGCCGGCAACAGTCCCGCAAGGCGTCCCCCGGTCAGCATTTGCGGCAGCAGGGCAGCAATCGCAAGACACAATCCAACGGCCGCGGACGCCTTACGCGGCGGCATCCTTGCAACGCCCGGTGTACCGACGGCGGCACGGGCAAGAGCCGTTTCGTCGGAGGCCGGCCAGTGGCCCCCCATGGCCCAATGAAAATGGGTCATGGCAATGAAGCCGAGGACGAATGTCAGCAGACTTGCTATGACAATCATGCGGCTTCACGCTTGCGGGCACGGGCAAGCGCGGGCCGCGCCAGAATACGGTCAAGATAGGCGTTGACCACATCCGGTTCGATGTCGAACTTGGCGTTTCTGGCCCAGCTTCCGGTGTGTCCGATAACCACGTCGACGGCGGTAAACCGGTCTCCCAGCGCATACTGATTGCCGTCCAGACGGCGCGCCAGCGCCTTGACGTGTCGCGCAAACTCCCACTCCGTCCACGGACCGACTTCGGCCTTCAGTTCATCGGCGATGATGAAACGGTGCTTGAGCTTGTTCCACAGGGGTGCTTCCAGTTCCGATTGCGCGAAATGCAGCCATGAATCCATCTGGGCGCGCTCTTCGAGGGTACGCGACGCCATTCCGCCTTCCGGGTGTTTTTCACCGAGATAGACGCAGATCGCGGCGGAATCACATAGCGCAAAGTCGCCGTTCAGCAGGATAGGCACCTTGCCGGTGGCGTTGTACTGGCGCGCTTCCGGTGATTGCGGCTTGGCCTGGATGACCTTGTAGAGTTGACCCAATTCCTCAAGCATCCACAGCACACGCGTCATCCGTGATCCGGACGATCCAATCACCTTGTACATCGTTCCACCCTCTTTTTTTTGCAGCGGCGATCGTAAAAGAGATCGGCTGGCAAAACCACTGCATTTTTCCAGCCTCGGGGCAATTCGCTATAGTTGAATTCCATTGAAGCGGCAGGCGGTGAATCGGTGTTTGCCGTCACGGTGCTTGCGTTTGATCCCCGAATTCGGAGCGGATGGCGGCATCATCGGCCCCCAGTTCCGGGACCGAGCCATATTCGGGCTGGTTGCCTGAGATCACGGCACCGGGAGCAAGAAGTTCGACGGGGCCATGGCCAGTATCAACGCGAATGAAGCGGTTTTGCGGGTGTTCCAGCAGATCATCAAGGTCGGACAGGCGGCCAAAGGCAACGCGCGCTGAAGCGAGGCGTTCGATATTTGCCTCGCGATCGCGCCGGGCGAATTCCTCGGTGATGATCTGTTCCAGAGCAACGCGATTTTCTACGCGGCGCGCATTGCTGGAAAAGCGCGGGTCGGCCGCCAGTTCCGGCTTTGCGAGAACCTGCTTGCACAGTATCTGCCATTCGCGCTCGTTTTGTATCGAGATCAGCACGATCTTGCCGTCGGCGCAGCGGTAGGCGCCATAGGGCGCGATCGAAGGGTGTTTCAGGCCGGCCCGTACAGGCGCCGAACCGGAATAACGGCGCTGGATGTAGGGTACGTTCATCCAGTCGGCCATGGCATGGAACAGCGAAACGTCGATCGAACGGCCCGTGCCGGTGCGTTCGCGGGCATAAAGCGCCTGCAGGATTGCCTGATGGGCGGTCATTCCGGCCGCGATATCACAGACCGAGACTCCGACCCGCGCCGGGCCATCGGGTGTTCCGTTTATTGCGCACAGTCCCGATTCGGCCTGGATCAGCAGATCATAGGCTTTCTGGTCACGATAGGGACCGTCTTCGCCGTAGCCTGATATGGAGCACGTTATCAGCCGAGGATTGTCAGCACATAAAGTCTTGGCGGCAAAGCCGAGACGGGCTGCAGCACCCGGCGCGAGGTTCTGGATGAACACATCGGCGCGGCTGATCATTCGTGCCAGCAATGCCTGATCGGCCGCTGTTTTCAGATCCAGGCAAACGGATTGCTTGCCACGGTTCAGCCAGACAAAATAGGCGCTGCCACCATTTGCAAACTGGTCATAGCCACGCGCGAAGTCCCCGTCCGGGCGTTCAACCTTGATAACCCGGGCGCCGGCGTCGGCCAGTTTGCACGACGCATAAGGGGCAGCCACCGCCTGTTCGACAGAGACGACGAGTATGCCTTCAAGATCACCCATGAAATTGCCTTGTACTGTGACAGGCAACGGACATTATTGCCCAACACACGTTTCGTCCACTGCACCTGCATCGGCCAAACAGCTCCAAATTTTACCAATTGATAAAAAAAATATTCGCGCTATTATCAATGACGAGGAAAACTGGAGGAGCGCGTTATGGGCGACAACAAGCTCAAACCGGGGATCGCAGCCGGCAGGCTGACTGCCGAAGACTACCGCGCGAATTTTTCGGATCTTCATCCCCCGCTTGACCGTCACGAGGCGGCCGTTGAGGCCGACCGGTGCTATTTCTGTCACGATGCACCCTGCATGACAGCATGTCCGACATCAATCGACATACCGATGTTCATTCGCCAAATCTCGACCGGCAATCCTCTTGGAGCGGCAAAGTCGATATTCGACCAGAACATACTTGGCGGCATGTGCGCCCGTGTCTGCCCGACCGAAACCCTGTGCGAAGAAGTCTGCGTGCGCGAGACCGCCGAGGGCAAACCTGTCAAGATCGGGCAATTGCAGCGCTTCGCCACCGATAGCGCCATGAATGCGGGCAAACAGTTTTACGAGCGTGGTGCGGATACCGGCAAACGCGTCGCCGTTGTCGGCGCCGGCCCCGCCGGACTGGCATGCGCGCACCGGCTGACGATGCACGGCCACTCGGTGACCTTGCTTGACGCGCGTCCCAAGGCGGGCGGCCTCAACGAATACGGGATTGCGAGCTACAAGACGGTCAATGGTTTTGCCCAGACGGAAGTCGATTACATACTGTCGATAGGCGGCATCAGCTGCGAATACGGCAAAAAGCTGGGAAGCGATATCCGTCTTGCCGACCTGGCAAGCGACTACGATGCTGTATTTGTCGGCATCGGCCTTGCAGGCGTCAACGCCCTTGGCGATGCGGATGCCGCGGCAACGGGCAGCGAAGATGCCGTCGAATGGATTTCGGAACTTCGTCAGGCCCGGGATCTGGCGAAGGTTCCGGTTGGACGGCGGGTCGTTGTCATTGGCGGCGGCATGACCGCGATCGATGCAGCCACGCAAAGCAAGGCGCTTGGCGCAGACGAGGTGACGATTGTCTATCGCGGTCCGAGGGAACGCATGAAGGCATCTGAATATGAACAGGAACTGGCGCAGACGCGCGGCGTTACCATCCGCTACGAGATGTCGCCGAAAAAGATCGTAACCACCGGAGGCGCCGTCACGGCTGTGGAATTTGCCCGCGGCAATGAAGAGATATCCATCCCGTGCGACCAGGTGATGAAGGCGATCGGCCAGACACTTGACATATCCGTGCTTGCGGATGCGAAATTGAAACTGGACAAGGGTCGTATTGCCATTGACGGTGAAGGAAGAACGTCTGTCGCCGGCATTTGGGCCGGTGGCGACTGTGTCAACCAGGGAGATGACCTGACGGTAACGGCAACGGCCCAGGGGCGCGATGCGGCGGAGAGTATTCATGCCGCCTTGGGCTCATGACATTCGGGCAGGGTGCGTAAACCCCGGAGGAACAGATGACCTACATAATGAGCTTTGTGGCTTCAGTGCCGGCACACAAGAAAACCGAGTATCAGGCAACGTCAAAAAAGGTTGCCGAGGTCTTCAAGGAGTACGGTGCAACACGCGTCGTCGAATGCTGGGGCGATGACGTGCCTGATGGCAGGGTTACATCATACCCGATGGCGGTGAAGGCCGGGGAGGGTGAGGTTGTTGTTACCGGATGGCAGGAATGGCCGGACAAGGCATCGCAGCAGACCGGTATGAAAAACGCGATGCAGGACCCGCGCATGGCTGACATGGCGGGTATGCCGATTGACGGTAAACGCATGATATTTGGCGGGTTCGAAGCATTCTTCGAAATCTGACAGGGAGAGCACGATGGCTGATATCCGCAACGATTTCGTCGGGATCAAATCCCCCAACCCGTTCTGGCTGGCGTCCGCGCCGCCGACCGACAAGGAGTACAATGTCCGCCGGGCATTTGAAGCCGGGTGGGGCGGTGTCGTGTGGAAAACGCTTGGTGAGGAAGGCCCGCCGATCGTCAATGTCAACGGGCCGCGCTACGGTGCGATCTGGGGTGCCGACCGTCGGCTGCTCGGCCTCAACAACATCGAGCTGATCACTGATCGCGATCTCCATGTCAATCTTCGCGAAATGAAAGTGGTCAAGAGGGATTATCCCGATCGTGCGGTTGTGGCCTCGATCATGGTCCCGTGCGAGGAGGCCGCCTGGAAGGCCATCCTGCCGCTGGTCGAGGAGACCGGAGCCGACGGTATCGAACTCAATTTCGGCTGCCCGCACGGCATGAGCGAGCGCGGCATGGGATCGGCAGTGGGCCAGGTGCCCGAATATATCGAAATGGTGGCGCGCTGGTGCAAGGCCAACACGCGCATGCCGGTGATCGTCAAGCTGACGCCGAATATCACCGACATCCGGTATCCGGCACGTGCCGCCAAGGCAGGCGGTGCCGATGCGGTATCACTGATCAACACGATTTCGTCGATCACGGCGGTTGATCTCGATTCCTTTGCCCCGGAGCCGACTATCGACGGAAAGGGATCGCATGGCGGCTATTGCGGCCCGGCGGTCAAGCCGATTGCCCTCAACATGGTGGCCGATATCGCACGCGACCCGGAAACAGCCGGACTGCCGATTTCCGGCATTGGCGGTGTGACGACATGGCGCGATGCCGCGGAATTCCTTGCGCTTGGGGCAGGCAATGTCCAGGTGTGCACGGCTGTCATGACCTACGGGTTCAAGATCGTCGAGGAGATGATTGCGGGACTCAACAACTGGATGGACGAGAAGGGGCACGCCTCGCTTGACGATGTGATCGGGCGCGCCGTGCCGAACGTCACGGACTGGCAGTATCTCAACCTCAACTACGTCACGAAAGCGAAGATCAATCAGGACTCATGCATTAAATGCGGGCGTTGCCACATCGCATGCGAAGACACGTCGCACCAGGCAATCACGCACATGGTCGATGGCGCGCGCCATTTCGAGGTGATCGACGAGGAGTGCGTCGGTTGCAACCTGTGTGTCAATGTTTGCCCCGTCGAAGACTGCATAACGATGGTTGAACTGGAGTCTGGAACAGACCCGCGAACGAAAAAGCCGATCAACCCGGACTATGCAAACTGGACGACCCATCCCAACAATCCCGGGGCTGCGAAGGAAGCGGCCGAGTAATTCCTCCCCGACGGGCGGAGCCGCCATTATTGGACTTGCGGTTCCGCCCCGAGACCGTCCCGGCGCGGCAAGAGGCCGTTGAGAAACATCTCTTCTAGGAACAGGGCGGCATCTTCAAACCTTCCCGGTCCGTCACGCCCCGGCCCAAGTACTGCGCGAACCTGAACATCAAAGTCGGCATAGTGCTGCGTGGTTGCCCAGATCGCAAAAATCAGGTGCCGGGGATCGGCAGGCCGCAGTTTTTCCTGTTCCATCCAAGCGGTAATAACCGCTGCCTTTTTATCGACCAGTGATTTCAGTTCCTCTTCGAGCATCGACTTGATGCGTGGCGCGCCCTGGAGAATCTCGTTGGCAAACAACCGGCTCTCGCGGGGGAAGTCGCGCGCCATCTCGAGCTTGCGCCGGATGTATCCGCGAATCTCGCGCACGGGGTCGCCATCCGAATTCATCTCCTCGAGTGGCGCAAGCCAGGTTTCAAGCAGCCGGTGGATCAGCTCGCTGTGGATATCCTCCTTGCGCCTGAAATAGTAGAGAAGATTGGGTTTCGACATCGCCGCCTCGTCGGCAATCTGGTCGATGGTCGATCCGCGAAATCCGTGACGCGAAAAAACCTCGAGCGCTGCTTCCAGTATCCGTTCGCGATTTTCGCGCTGAATGCGTGTCAGCGGTTTTCTTGCACGCACGGCTTTCATCGCCATTGTCTTCCTGTCGCCAGGCCGCGACCGGCTGCGGCATAGTTGCAGGAGCGGTAGAATTGGCTTGATAGATGGCACACAAGTGATAGCCTTTGTCCAAACGGTCAAAAATTCGTAACACACTTCACACGCAGTGATCAATTTGTGTCGAACCGTGTGAAACAATCCGGGAGAAGCGGATGTCAAACCGCCAGAATGTAGCGCCGAACGACCTTAGAGCGTTCTGGATGCCGTTTACGGCCAACCGCCAGTTCAAAAAGGCTCCGCGGATGTTTGTTGCCGCGGACGGCATGCACTACACGACATCCGATGGCAGGAAGGTGCTCGATGGCACCGCCGGCCTTTGGTGTGTCAATGCCGGCCATTGCCGGCCGAAGATAACCGAAGCCATTCAGGCGCAGGCCGCCGAACTGGATTATGCACCAGCGTTCCAGATTGGCCATCCCAAGGCGTTCGAACTGGCAAACCGGCTGGTGGACCTGGCGCCGGATGGGCTTGATCACGTCATGTACACCAATTCCGGTTCCGAATCGGTGGAAACGGCGCTGAAGACCGCCCTTGCCTATCACCGCGCCCGGGGCGACGGGTCGCGGTTTCGGCTGATCGGACGCGAGCGTGGGTATCACGGTGTCAATTTCGGCGGAATATCGGTCGGCGGCATTGTTGCCAACCGCAAGATGTTCGGCACACTGCTGACCGGGGTCGATCACCTGCCGCATACCCATCTGCCGGGTAAGAACGCGTTTTCGCGCTGCCTGCCCGAACACGGCATCGAACTTGCCGACGAGCTCGAACGCATCTGCACCCTGCATGACCCTTCCACGATTGCCGCGGTCATTGTCGAACCGGTGGCCGGATCGACAGGTGTCCTGATCCCGCCGAAAGGCTACCTGCAGCGCATTCGCGATATTTGCGACAAGCACGGCA
>JAHEGF010000224.1:0-5127 GCA_024645155.1 Phyllobacteriaceae bacterium
TCGGCAAGTGGTTCAAGCCTCGCGGCAACGTTGACACCATCGCCGTAAATGTCGTCGCCATCGATGATGACATCGCCAAGGTTGATTCCAATCCTCAGAGCGATGGTTTCGCCGGCGGGTAGCGCCTGCCCATGGATCGCACGCTGGATCGCAAGGGCACATTTGACCGCATCGACGACACTGGAAAATTCGACAAGTGTGCCGTCCCCGATGAGTTTGACCACGCGGCCGTTGTGGGCCGTGACCACCGGATCGAACACGGTTTCGCGATGTTTCTTGAGGGCAGCCAATGTACCGGATTCATCGGCATTCATCATCCGTGAATAGCCGACGACGTCGGCCGCCATGATGGCCGCGAGCCTGCGATTTGTGGACGCGTCGCGCATGGAGCGGAATTATACTGAAGTTACAGTAGCCGCAACACACCAATTGGCAGTGCAGCCGGCATACATCGCCGTTATGCAGCCAGCCCGTAATTCAGGCACGCACCCGAACCTACTCCGCCGCTTCCTGCCCTTTGGCTTCCGCCCGCTCCACCTTGGCAGCGCAGAACTTGAACTCGGGTATCTTGCCGAAGGGGTCAAGCTGCGGATTGGTCAAACGGTTGGCAGGTGCTTCATTGAAGCAGAATGGTACGAAAACCATGCCGTCAGCAACTTCGCGGTCGGCACGCAGTACTGCCTCGATTACACCGCGCCTGGTTGTCACACTGACCATCTGGCCGGCGCGCAAGCCCTGGCGCTCCATCTCAAACGGGTTCATGACGGCAATGCCGCCCGGCTCGAGTGTATTGAGCACCTGCGAGCGGCGCGTCATCGCACCGGTATGCCAATGTTCAAGCAGCCGTCCGGTTGTCAGGATCAGCGGAAATTCCTCGTCAGGCACCTCATCGGGCGGCAGCAGGTCCGCAGGTACAAGTTTTCCCCGGCCATCGGCAGTCGGGAAACCGGATACGAACAGGATTTCGTTGCCCGGCTTGTCTGCCGTATCCGCCGGATAGGTTACACAGTCCTCCGACATCAGCCGGTCCCAGGAAATGTTTGCCAATGATGGCATTACCGAGGCCATTTCCGTATAGACGTCGCCAACGGAACTATAAGACCAGCCGAGGCCGATCCGGTTGGCAATTTCGGCAATCAGTTCCCAGTCCTGGCGAGCCTCGCCGGGCAATTCCAGTGCCGGCCGGCCGATCTGCACCTGGCGGTTGGTGTTGGTAAATGTGCCGAGTTTTTCGGCGTGTGCCGATGCCGGCAGGACTACGTCAGCGTGCCATGCTGTTTCGGTCAGGAATATATCCTGCACCACCAGATGGTCCAGCTTGGCAAGGGCTGCGCGGGCGTGGTGCTGGTCAGGATCCGACATCGCCGGGTTTTCACCCATGATGTACATGCCACTGATGTCACCGGCATGGATTGCGTCAATGATTTCAACCACCGTTAGGCCCCGCTTCGGATCGAGCGTGCGGCCCCACAAATCCTCGAACTGGCCGCGGATATCGGCATTTTCAACCGAACGGTAATCCGGAAACACCATCGGAATCAGTCCGGCATCGGATGCTCCCTGTACATTGTTCTGGCCTCGCAACGGATGAAGTCCGGTACCTTCGCGTCCGACCTGCCCCGTAATCAGCGCCAGTGCTATCAGGCATCGCGCATTGTCGGTACCATGAGTGTGCTGCGATATTCCCATGCCCCAGAAAATGATCGAGCGCTCGGATGTCGCGTAAATCCGCGCAACTTCGCGCAGCGTTTCGGCAGGGACACCACAAATCTCCGCCATGGCTTCCGGTGAAAAATCCCGGACTTTTTCGCGCAGCGCCTCAAAGCCCGAAACATTGGCCTGGACGTATTGCCCGTCATAGAGATTTTCCTCGACTATCACATGCAGCAGCGCGTTGAGCATTGCCACATCGGTACCCGGTGTAAACCGGATCGGATGCGTGGCATGACGCATCAGTCCCTGGCCGCGCGGATCCATTACGATCAGCTTTTTGCCGCGCTTGACCGCCTGCTTGAAATAGGTCGCGGCAACCGGATGGTTTTGTGCCGGGCGCGCCCCGATCACGATCACGCAGTCGGCTTTCATCGCATCGGTGAACGGCGCCGAAACCGCGCCGGAACCGACCCCCTCCATCAGGGCGGCAACAGACGAGGCATGGCACAACCGCGTGCAGTGGTCGACATTGTTGGTGCCAAAGCCCTGGCGCACCAGTTTCTGGAAAAGGTAGGCCTCTTCGTTCGACCCCTTGGCGGAACCGAAACCGGCAAGTGCGGCTCCCCCCTTATTTCTGATAATCGATGTCATGCCCGAAGCGGCATGTTCCAGCGCTTCGTCCCACGTCGCTTCGCGAAACACGGTCAGCGGATCGATGCCTTTTAGATCGATGGTACCGGATTTCGGCGCATCGTCACGGCGGATTAGCGGTTTTGTCAGCCGATCCGGCGAGCGCACATAGTCGAAGCCGAAACGGCCCTTGACGCACAGCCGGTTTTCGTTGGCTGGGCCGTTGCGCCCGTCGACCTTGACGATGGTGTCATCCTTGACATGGACCGTGGTCTGGCAGCCGACGCCGCAATAGGGACACACGGAATTGACCGTCTTGTCGACCTCGGCGATTGCGCGTTTGCGACCCGCCCCGTCCATCAACGATTTCTCAAACAGTGCCCCGGTCGGACAGGCCTGCACGCACTCCCCGCAGGTCACACACGTCGACAGGCCCATCGGATCGTGGATATCGAAGACCGGTACCGTATGGTTGCCGCGAAGACCCATGCCGAGAACGTCATTGACCTGCACCTCGCGGCAAGCACGCACGCACAATCCGCACGCGATGCATGAATCCAGATTGACGGCGATGGCCGGGTTGGTGAGGTCGTGACCGGTATCGCCTTCGCCGTCAAATTTAGACGGCAGCCGGTCCGATCCGCTGATCCCCATTGACCCGGCCCAGTTCCAGAACGCGGAATTGTCGTCGGGGCTTGCGGCCCGTTCCGGCATGTCGGCGGCAAGCAATTCGAACACCATGCGCCGAGCCTTGTCTGCGCGTTCCGTCGCGGTGCTGACAGTCATCCCCTCGGTAGCCTTTCGGATACAGGACGCTGCGAGGTTCTTTTCGCCATCGATCTCCACCATGCAGGCACGGCAGTTGCCATCCGGCCGATATCCCGGCTGATCGAGATGGCACAGATGCGGAATACGCGTTCCCTCGCGTTTCGCCACCTGCCATATCGTCTCGCCGGGTTCGGCGGTAACGTTCTTGCCGTCGAGGATGAAACGCACTCGTTCCTTTCCCCCTTGTGGAGAAGCTTTGGAGGGGTGGGGCGACCTTAGAACCATCACAAGTCCTCCCGGAAATGCGACAACAGGTGGTTGACCGGATTGGGAGCCGCCTGCCCCAACCCACAAATCGAAGCGTCACGCATGACCTGTTCCAGATCGCGCAGCGCCACCTCGTCGAGCGGGCCGTCGCGCTCTAGAAGCGTGACCATCTTTTCCGTTCCTGCACGGCATGGCGTGCACTGGCCGCAGCTTTCGTGCTTGAAAAAGCGCAGGATATTCAGCGTCGCATCCTTTACGGAATCCTTGTCCGAAAGGATGACGACAGCGTGACTGCCGACAAATGCTCCGTGTTTGAAAAGATCGTCACCGAAATCGAGCGGGATATCGGACATTGATGCTGGCAAGATGCCGCCCGAAGCGCCACCTGGCAAATAGGCCTTGAAGGCGTGGCCTTCCGCCATGCCACCGCAATGCACGTCGATCAGTTCGCGCACGGTTATTCCGGCTGGCGCAAGCTTGACGCCGGGTTCCCTGACACGGCCGGACACCGACCATGAACGGATACCCGGATGGCCGGGCTTGCCCTTGGATGAAAACCATTCCGGACCCTGCTCGAGGATATCGCGGATCCACCACAACGTTTCGACATTGTGATTGAGCGTCGGGCGTCCGAACAAGCCAACTTCGGCGATATAAGGCGGACGGTGGCGCGGCAAACCGCGTTTTCCCTCGATAGATTCGATCATCGCAGATTCCTCGCCGCAGATATAGGCGCCGGCGCCCCGCCGCAACTCGATGAAGCCTGGTTCGATAATACGTGCCCGCTCCAGTGCGGCGATTTCGTTACGCAGGATTTCCAGCACCGCCGGGTATTCGTCACGCATGTAGAAATAGATGCGTTCGGCCTCGACGGCGTGGGCTGCAATGATGGCGCCTTCCAAGGCACGATGCGGGTCGTGCTCGAGGTAATAGCGGTCCTTGAACGTGCCGGGTTCACCTTCGTCGCCATTGACCGTCATCAGTCTTGGGCCGCCATAGGAACGGACAAACTGCCATTTTTTGCCAGCGGGAAATCCAGCTCCGCCAAGCCCCCGCAGGCCAGCGTCTGACAGGGTGGTGATTATCTCGTCTGCGCCCAATTCGTTGCGGGATACCTTCTGCGCCAGTTGGTACCCGCCTGCTGAAAGGTATCCGGCCAGGTTGACATAGGGCGGTATGGCAGTGTCGAATTCGCCGGATTCGGCCATTTTCAAAAGTCCCGAACAGCTTGCTCCGTCAACCTCTCGATCGCCGATACGCGCAGCTGGAGCGGTGTCGCAACGGCCCATGCACGGTGCCCGGACGACCCTGATCAGCGCCGGATCGATGGCCGATTGAAGCTCGCCGATCAACGCTTCGGCGCCCGCTATCATGCAGGAAAGGGAATCGCAAACCCTGATCGTCAAGGGCGCCGGCCGGTCTTCACCCTCCGTTATGATGTCGAAATGGTCGTAAAATGAAGCCACCTCGTAGATTTCCACCTGAGCCAGGCGCATCTCTTCGGCCAGGGCGCGGATATGACGGGCTTGAAGGCAACCGTGGGCATCCTGGATCAGGTGCAGGAACTCGATCAGAAGATCGCGGCGCCTCGGCCGGCCGCCGAGCAGGGTCCTGATTTCGTCAAGCGCCGTTTCGTCGAGCTCTCGCCCCTTGGGACCTGCCGGTATCCGCGACCCTCTGCCGCTTTTTGAAGTTTTATCTCTTTCCGGCAACACACGCGTGTTCACAACGTAATTCCTGCAACTGTTTAGACTGGGCCAAGCGGCAATTGGTTTACACAGTAGACGCTCGACTGCAATGCCTGTGTGC
>JAHEGF010000224.1:5137-5661 GCA_024645155.1 Phyllobacteriaceae bacterium
GGCGGAAAATGCATTGCTCACATTTTATCCCGGATTTCCCAGATGAGCGCAGCTTTGGGCCATCTTGCACCCGTGATATCCTCGCTTTGACAATGACTTAATGGCGATGGAGTGGGGATTTGGTGGCGAACGCGACGGGTGAAGCGCAAACCGGCCCCCTCCGGCTTCATTTTGACCGCTCGGTGAAGCTCGCGTTCCAAGGCTCCTCGATCAGTTCGGACGGCGGGCTGTTGCTGTATCGTGACCTGGACGACGCCCTCGGCCTGACGGACATGGCGGCAGCTCTGATCGGCGATCCGCGCACGTGAAAGAATGGACGGCACCGACTGGCTGGTCTTCTTCGGCAGTCGGTCTTCTCGCGCCTGGCCGGCTACGAGAATGTCAATTACGCCGAACGGTTGTGCCGCGACCCGGTCATGCGCCAGCTTGTCGGCGGTCGGGCTGTGATGAACGGTGCGGCCTCGGCCAGCGCCATGGGCCGGTTCGAGACCGAGATGCTGACCCAGCCCAAGAACGTGGCCGCA
>JAHEGF010000225.1:0-5069 GCA_024645155.1 Phyllobacteriaceae bacterium
TTACCGGTGATGATACCGGCGGTCGCCGGACAAGGTGTTGCCGGCATGGCCGGATTGATGACCGGTGTTTTTATCGGCGGGCTTTTTCATGCCACGCTTGGAACGTTTATAGGCCGTATCCGCTTTGCCTTGCCTCCCCTGGTGACCGGACTGATTGTGCTGATGATCGGCCTGGCATTGATCAAGGTCGGCATTCAGTATGCAGCCGGTGGTGTACCGCTGATCGGCAAGCCCGAATTCGGATCGCTGGCAAAATGGATACCAGCGCTGGTGGTCATTGCGGTCACGCTGGGGTTCAAGTTCTTTGCTCGCGGCATGATGTCAGTGGCAGCGGTACTGATCGGGCTGGTGGCCGGCTATTTTGTGGCGTTGCTCATGGGGCAGGTCGATTTCGGCAATGTCGGCCGCGCGGCGGTGTTTGCATTGCCGGTGCCGTTCAAGTGGGGAATGGATTTCAACTTCGCGATCATCATCGGCATGTGTTTCATGGCAGTCATCTCGGCCATCGAAACGGTCGGCGATACCTCGGGCATTACCAAGGGTGGTGCCGGGCGCGAGGCAACCGATACCGAAATAACCGGAGCGACCTATGCCGACGGTATCGGCACCGCGGTGGCGGGTATCTTTGGCGGCCTGCCGAATACCTCGTTCAGCCAGAATGTCGGCCTGATATCGATGACCGGCGTCATGAGCCGCCACGTCGTGACCATCGGCGCGATATTCCTGATCCTGTGCGGTCTGGTGCCGAAAATCGGCGCCATTGTTGCGACCGTTCCGATCAATGTTCTTGGCGGTGGTGTCATCGTCATGTTCGGTATGGTGGCTGCAGCCGGTATCAACATGCTGTCGGACGTGACATGGAACAGGCGCAACATGGTGATCTTCGCCACGGCGCTGTCAGTGGGTCTTGGCCTGCAACTGGTTCCCGAAGCGCTCCAGCATCTGCCGCGGACCCTGCAGATCCTGCTGACATCGGGATTGCTGCCTGCCGCGGCCCTGGCAGTTGTTCTCAACCTGGTCATTCCCGAAGAGGACGCCGGTGAGGCTTGACCGAAAAAAGGAAAGCCGCGCAAAAGCGCGGCTTTCCATCCGGTCCGGTATGTTTCCTAGACCGAGAAACTTGTGCCGCAACCGCAACTGGCGACGGCATTGGGATTGTTGATGTGGAATGCCTGGCCCATCAGGTTGTCGGCGAAGTCGATTTCCGACCCGCCCATGTAAACCAGCGATAATTCATCGATCAGCACCTTTGCGCCATCGCGTTCAAATACGATATCGTCGCTTGCGATTTCGTGTGCCAGGTCGAATTTGTAGGAAAAGCCGGAGCAGCCGCCACCTTCAACGGTGACACGCAGGCCAACGACACCCGCTTCGCCGGCGGCGATCTTCGTGATACGGCTTGCCGCAGCTTCCGTAACCACCACACCCTTCATTGCCGATCTTGCGTCCATGCCCATGATATTGGCCCACAGTATGCTTGTTCTTTTATACAAGATAGGTATGAAGCCTTGGTTGCCAAGTCAACGGGCGCGATAACAGGTACGGTCACAATGCCGTGCCATGCGGTGCGGTAATGGTCCTTGAAAATGCGTGGGAATACGGGATCGGCATGGGCTATTGCGAACGCGCTGCCTACGCCAGCAATCCGGCATCAAGCCGGGGCCGTTTTTACGCAGAAAATGAAAGCCGTACGCGCACCTGTTTCCAGAGGGACCGGGACCGTATCATCCATTCGACCGCGTTCCGCCGCCTCAAGCACAAGACACAGGTATTCGTTGCCCACGAGGGAGACCATTACCGGACCCGCCTGACGCATACCATCGAGGTTTCGCAAATCGCACGCTCGCTGGCCCGGGCCCTGCGTATCGATGAGGATCTGGCCGAAGCCGTGGCGCTGGTGCACGATTTCGGCCACACGCCGTTTGGCCATACCGGCGAAGAAACGCTGAATGCCAGGATGGCGAAATGGGGCGGATTTGATCACAACGCGCAGTCACTGCGGATCGTGACCAAGCTCGAACAGCGTTATGCCGAGTTCGACGGTTTGAACCTGACGTGGGAGACCCTTGAAGGACTGGTCAAGCACAACGGGCCGCTTGTTACCGCCAACAATGCTGATGCGGGAGCAAGCGGCCGGATTTCCCCGATCATCCGCAATTACAACGCGCGCCACAATCTCGAACTGGCTCATCACGCCGGGCTGGAGGCCCAGGCAGCGGCAATTGCCGATGACATCGCCTACAACACCCATGATATCGATGATGGGCTAAGGGCAGGGTTGTTTGATCTGGAGGATCTGGAGAGCGTACCGTTTGCGGCCGGTATCCTTGCGGAAGTGCGGGAACTTTATCCGGCTCTTGATCGCGTGCGCATCGGGCACGAGTTCATGCGGCGCCAGATAACATGCATGGTGGAGGACGTGATAGCGGTCGCCCGGGCAGGGATTGCAGCTGTCAAACCCCGGTCCGTTGAAGATGTCCGCGCTTGCGGACACGCCATCGTGGCCTTTTCAGAGGCAATCTCGGAGGCGGACCGGGCTTTGAAAGCGTTCCTGTTTGAACACATGTATCGCCATGGCGATGTCCTGGACCGCAGGAAACAGGCCGACCTGGTGGTTGCCGAGTTGTTTGACGGATATTTTGCCGACATGGGTGCAATCCCGGGAGAATTGCCAGCGGGCATGGCGGAGGCGGATGAATCCGCCCGGGCGCGCCATGTTTGCGATTTTATTGCGGGTATGACCGACAATTATGCGATATCCGAACATCGCCGCCTGTTTGACCGGACCCCTGATTTCGGTTAGGGCGACGGGCTTCGCAAATGAAGTGCAAATTGGTGCATGACGCACAGAAGAATGTTGATTATGAACGTATTTTTAGACTTCCTGAACCGGATCAGAAAATCAATTGAAACACTTGATCTTAATAATGAAAATGGTTCAAGTCTTGATTTGGCGCGGGTCAATGTCGAATTGCCGAGGGATCCAACCCATGGTGACCTTGCAACCAATGCGGCGATGGTTCTGGCCAAGCCGGCAGGGCTCAACCCACGTGAACTCGCCGGGCGGCTTGCAACCGCGCTTGGGGCCGATCCGGATATCGACGAGGTCGCGGTCGCAGGTCCGGGGTTCATCAATCTCCGGCTGACCGCCAATTTCTGGCAATCCCATCTCGCCGGAATCCTGGATGCCGGTGCGCAATTTGGCGCGACCGGCACCGGTGCAGCCCGGAAAGTCAATGTCGAGTATGTTTCCGCCAATCCGACCGGGCCCATGCATGTCGGTCATTGCCGCGGTGCCGTGGTCGGTGATGCACTTGCGAACATTCTCGGATTTGCGGGATTTGATGTCACCAAGGAATACTACATCAATGATGCCGGTGTGCAGATCGACATGGTCGCGCGCTCGGTTCTGTGGCGCTACAGGGAAGCATTGGGCGAGGTGAGTGGTGCCGTGCCTGCCGAGCTTTATCCTGGTGACTACCTGGTGCCGGTTGCCAGAACGCTGGCTGATGAATTCGGTAACAAACTCAATACCATGGACAATGATGAGGCGATCGCCCTGATCAAGGAGCGCACCATCGACGCCATGATGGTGATGATCCGCGAAGATCTGGCGGCACTGAACGTGCATCACGACGTCTTTTTCTCCGAACGGTCACTGCATGCTGACGGCGAAAAACTGATCCGGTCGGCAATCAATGACCTGACACTGAAAGGCCATGTCTACCACGGCAAGCTGCCGCCGCCGAAAGGGCAACTGCCGGAGGATTGGGAGGATCGCGAGCAGACATTGTTCCGCTCGACTGCCGTGGGTGACGACATCGACCGACCGCTGGTCAAGTCGGACGGCAGCTTCACTTATTTTGCCGCAGATGTTGCCTATCTGCGCAACAAATTCGAGCGTGGATTCGACGAGGCGATTTTTGTTCTTGGCGCCGACCATGGCGGCTACGTGAAGCGCATGGAGGCGCTGGCCAAGGCGCTTTCGGGAGGAAAGCTCTCGCTGACGATCATCCTGTGCCAACTGGTCAAGCTGTACCGGAACGGTGAACCGGTCAAAATGTCGAAACGGGCAGGGGATTTCGTGACCCTGCGCGAAGTGGTCGATGAGGTCGGGCGTGATGCGACACGCTTCATGATGCTTTACCGTAAGGCAGATGCTCCGCTGGATTTCGACTTTGCCAAGGTCACCGAGCAGTCGAAAGACAACCCGGTTTTCTATGTTCAGTACGCATCGGCACGCTGCCACTCGGTTTTCCGCCAGGCCGCAGAACAAATGCAGAGTGTTCCGGACCGCGAGGAAATGAAGGCTTGTCTTGCCTTGCTCACCGATGCAAGCGAGCTGGCGCTGGTTCGCAAACTCGCCGAATATCCGAAGATAATCGAAAGCGCGGCACTGGTCAGGGAACCGCACCGGCTGGCGTTTTTCCTGCACGATATCGCCAGTGCATTTCACGGTCATTGGAACCGTGGTACAGACCAGCCGGACTTACGCTTTGTTAAGGTTAACGATCCACAATTGACGAACGCCAGACTGGGGCTGGTGCGGGCCGTTGCTGATGTTTTGACCTCCGGATTGTCGCTTTTGGGTGCTGATGCACCCGAAGAAATGCGCTAAAGGGTCGAAAAACCGTCAATTTTTGCCCACATTGGACCCTTATAGGCGTACGGTGGTACCGTATTTGCGACGTAAGGAACAGCGTGGAAAACAATATGGCGGAAAAAGCCAGGGCAAAACCGGATGACGACAAGGAACTGACGGAATCCGATCCCCTCTTTCAGTTGACCCAGATCATGGGACTTTCTGGCCAGAGCAAGAGTTCACCAAGCGAAAACGATGCAGAAAGCGTTGATACGCTTGACGCCATGACACTCGAGCTTGAGCGCGAATTGACAGGTGATATCGATGATGCTGTCGATCAGGATCTGTCTGACGAGCTAGAGTTCGCGCTCGATGAAATAGACCTCGACGACGAAGCCCCGGCAGTTGGTGATGATACGGCCGAGACACCGCTTGACAGTATTTTTGACGAATTCGAAATGCGCGAAACCCGGCGACAGCAGCAGGA
>JAHEGF010000225.1:5079-5646 GCA_024645155.1 Phyllobacteriaceae bacterium
CCGGCTTGGCAGACGGCGACGACAAACCCACCGACATAGAGGACAAATTGCGGGCTCTTCTGGCTGCAACCCATCAACCCGATGAGGCAACGGAACAGGGCGCGTCTGTTGGGACGTCTTCGTCCGGCGATAACGAGGCCGGAACCGATTTCGTATTCGAGGATGATAGTGAACTTGAAGCCGCGTTTGCCGAAATTGATGATGATTTCGACATTGGCGACCAAGGGCCGGCTTCCACAGACACCGGCCCGAACGTTCTGGACGAGATATTCAATTCTGATCGCGCCGATGAACCGGTGGCGGCCAGTGAGCCGGAAAATCTGGATAAAATGGAATTGGCAGACGAACTGGAAATGGCAATCGAGCCTGAAGTGGCCGATGAACCGATGGCCACGTTTAAAGCCGAGGCTGTAGATGAAGCCGATGAAGTCGAGGCTGTAGATGAAGCCGATGAAGCCGAGGCTGTAGATGAAGCCGATGAGGCCGAGGCTGTAGATGAAGCCGATGAGGCCGAGGCTGTAGATGAAGCCGATGAGGCCGAGGCTGTAGATGAAGTCGAGGACCGTA
>JAHEGF010000028.1 GCA_024645155.1 Phyllobacteriaceae bacterium
CGATGTTATGGGCGATCGGGTTCATCTTCCTGTTCACCGTTGGCGGCGTGACAGGTGTCCAGCTTGCCAATGCCGGTCTCGACCGCGCATTCCACGACACCTATTACGTCGTTGCCCACTTCCATTACGTGCTGTCGCTTGGCGCGGTATTTGCGATTTTCGCGGGCTGGTACTACTGGTTCCCGAAAATGACCGGATACATGTATAATCCGCTCATTGCGCGGATCCATTTCTGGGTCACGTTCATCGGCGTGAACCTGGTCTTCTTCCCGCAGCACTTCCTTGGCCTTGCGGGCATGCCGCGCCGGTACATCGACTATCCGGACGCATTTGCGGGCTGGAATGCCGTTTCTTCCTACGGCTCGTATCTGTCCGCGTTTGGTACGGTGGTATTCCTGTATGGCATGTGGGAAGCGTTTTCGAAGAAACGTGAAGCAGGTGCCAATCCGTGGGGCGAGGGCGCAACGACACTGGAATGGCAGTTGCCGTCGCCGCCACCGTACCATCAGTGGGAACAGTTGCCCAAGATAAAGTAGACGGGTTTGCGCGGCTGCCTTTGACGGCGGCCGCGATACTGAAAAGGTAAAACGGGTTTTCATGGCTTTGGCTGACAAAACCACCTTGGACACGGACGCGCCCAAAATATCGGAGGCCACGGCTTCCGATTTTCTGGCGTTGCTGAAGCCGCGCGTCATGTCGCTGGTGGTATTTACGGCGTTCGCCGGCATGGTGCTCGCGCCGGGCCCGATCAATCCGGTGATCGGTGTGGTTGCCCTATTGTGCATCGCGGCCGGCGCCGGTGCCTCCGGTTCCCTCAACATGTGGTATGATGCCGACATCGACGCGGTGATGTCGCGCACCGCAAACCGCCCGGTGCCGTCCGGGGCCGTTCAACCGGGAGAAGCGCTCGGCTTCGGTCTGGTATTGTCGGCAATCTCCGTGCTGGCACTCGGGTTGCTGGTCAATTGGCTGTCCGCGGCAATGCTGGCCTTCACGATATTCTTCTACGCGGTCATCTACACCATGTGGCTGAAACGCGCGACGCCGCAAAACATCGTCATCGGCGGGGCGGCTGGAGCGTTTCCGCCAATGATAGGATGGGCTGCCACGGCAAACACGATAACGCCGGAGAGCATCACCCTGTTCCTTATCATCTTCGTATGGACGCCACCGCATTTCTGGGCTCTCGCCCTGTTCAAGAGCGCGGAATATGCAAATGCCGGAATTCCGATGCTGCCCAATGTTGCCGGACCATCGGCAACGAAGCGCCAGATATTTGCCTACTCCGTTCTTTTGGCTCCGGTCGGCGTACTGCCGTACCTGCAGGGGTTTGCCGGATCGGTATACGGAGTGGTTTCCTCGCTGCTTGGGGCCGCTTTCGTCTGGCACGCATTCCGGGTCCTGGTCATGCCGGATTCCGATAGTGATATGCGCCCCGCCAAGGCGCTGTTCGGATATTCGATCCTCTATTTGTTTGCCCTGTTTGCGATGCTTCTCGGTCAAGGCCTTGTCGAGCGCAGCGCGTTTTTTGCCGGCGGATGATTGTCATGGATAACGCCAACGCCACAATGACAGACAAGCAACGCAAGGCGCGGCGCAGCCGTTCGGTTGCGATCGCCGTCGGTCTTGCTGCCCTTGTTGTGATTTTTTATGTGGCGACAATCATCAAGTTCGGTCCGGCAATTCTTGACCGGGCAATGTAGGATGAACATGAGCGATAACCGCCAGAGAGATACCGGCAGCAGCAAGGAGCGCGCAAATCGCACGATTGCAGTTGCTTGCGCCGCCGGGTTTGCATCCATGATCGGTGTCGCCTATGCGTCGGTGCCGCTTTACCAGATTTTTTGTCAGGTTACCGGTTATGGCGGTACGACGCAGCGCGTGACCCAGTATTCCGATACCGTTCTCGACCGCACGATCAAGGTCCGCTTTGACGCCAATGCGGCTGCCTCCCTGCCGTGGGAATTCAAGCCGCTGCAACGCGAGGTCACACTCAAGCTCGGCGAGACCACAAAGATCTTGTACCAGGCGAGAAACCTGTTTGCGCAGCCAAACTCGGGCCGCGCGACATTCAATGTCACGCCGCAGGCGGCGGGCGCCTATTTCAACAAGGTTGAATGTTTCTGTTTTACCGATACCACACTCGAACCGGGCGAAACGCTCGACATGCCCGTGGTATTTTATGTAGACCCCGATATCGTCAATTCGGAAGAACTGGCGAATATCGGAACCATAACGCTTTCCTACACTTTCTTCCCGGTCGAAACCGAACAGCCGGTCGCGGCCACCACGGGCAGAAAAGCCGTTACAAATATTTCCGGGGGTTGAAATGGCCGACGCACATCAAAAAAACCACGACTACCACATTGTCGATCCGAGCCCGTGGCCGGTCATTGGCGCCATCGGAGCGTTGACAATGGCACTGGGCGGTATCGGATACATGCGGTACCTCAACAATGACGTGTTTCCACTGCTTGGCGTCAATCTTGCCAACCCGTGGCTGTTCTACATCGGCCTGGTGATCGTGCTTTATACCATGTACGCCTGGTGGTCCGACACGATCAAGGAAGCCTATGCGGGTGATCACACCAGGGTCGTTTCGCTACACCTTCGCTACGGCATGATCATGTTCATCGCCTCCGAGGTGATGTTCTTTGTTGCATGGTTCTGGGCATTTTTTGATGCCAGCCTGTTTGCCGGTGAAGCCCAGCAGTACATGCGTGCCGAATACACCGGAGGCCAGTGGCCGCCGAAAGGGCTTGAAGTCCTCGATCCGCTGCACCTGCCGCTCTACAACACCGTAATTCTGCTGTTGTCCGGCACAACAGTCACCTGGGCCCACCACTCGCTTCTGCACGGCGACCGCAAGGGTCTGGTCTGGGGTCTGGTGTTGACGGTCGCCCTGGGCGTGTTGTTCAGCAGTGTTCAGGCCTACGAATATGCCCATGCTCCGTTCGCTTTCAAGGAATCGATTTATGGAGCGACCTTCTTCATGGCGACAGGCTTTCATGGCTTCCATGTGTTGATCGGTACAATCTTCCTGACGGTCTGCCTGTTCCGGGCTTTGAAGGGGCATTTTACGCCGGAGCAGCATTTCGGTTTTGAAGCGGCTGCCTGGTATTGGCACTTCGTCGATGTCGTTTGGTTGTTCCTTTTCTTCTGCGTTTATGTCTGGGCATCATGGGGCGCGCCTATCGCCCACCTCTGACGCAGGCCGCAATTAATTTGCCAGGGCGCGGCCGGATTAGTCGGCTGCGCCTTTCTTTTTGGAGTATGCTGTCATCATGGATGATCAAGCCCACTATCCGCCGATTGATCCGATCCAGGCCGGTCTGCGCGGCAAGTGCCCGCGCTGCGGCCAGGGTAAGCTGTTCAGCGGCTTTTTGGAAATCGGCAAACAGTGCAACAATTGCGGGCTGGATTATTCATTTGCGGATGCCGGAGATGGCCCGGCCGTTTTTGTCATACTCATTATCGGTTTTGTTGTTGTCGGTCTCGCGTTGTGGACGGAAGTTACGTACAGCCCGCCGCTTTGGCTCCATTTCATCATTTGGATGCCGCTGGCGGTCATCTTGTGCCTGACAGGACTGCGCAAGGCCAAGGGCGTGTTGATAACCTTGCAGTACAAGAACAAGGCCGCCCAGGGTGTTCTGGAAGACAAGGCGTGAATACCGGGCAATTGTCACGATATCAAAGACGCGGCACATGGCTCATGCTGGCTGTGTCGGTAGCTGCGTTTGCGGTTTTGTGTGCACTGGGCACCTGGCAGGTCGCGCGTATGCAATGGAAGGAAGCTCTGCTGCAGTCGATCAGCGATCGGGTTGCTTCGCCACCGGTACCGGTTGAAGAGATCGTGCGGTTGCAGACCGATGAAGGCGATGTGGATTATGTGCCGGTAACGGTTTCCGGCGTGTTCGATCACGGTAATGAGCGCCATTTCTTCGCGACCCATCGCGGGATAACTGGTTACTTTGTCTATACGCCGTTGCGAATGGCCGACCAGCGCGTGGTATTTGTCAATCGGGGCTTTGTTCCGTTTGACTTCAAGGACAAGGAGACACGACCGGAAAGCCTGATTGGTGGCACAGTGACCGTAACCGGTCTTGCGAGAAATGCTCCTGCGGACAAGCCGTCGTTCATTGTGCCGGACAATGATCCGGCAAAGAACATCTACTATTGGAAAGACCTTTCCGCTATGGCTGCGCTCTCGGGCCTGACAGGTTCAACAAAACCGCTGCAGTTTTTCATAGATACCGATGATACACCTGTTTCCGGAGGGTTGCCGATTGGCGGAGTCACGATCATCGATCTCCCGAACAATCACCTGCAATATGCGATAACCTGGTATGGACTGGCGTTGGCCCTTGCCGGAGTGGTCGCGGCATGGCTATTGGGTCAGCGGAAAACTACTGCGCGGCGGCGCAAACAGGCCACGCCTGCCGAAGGCGGGTAAACCGGCCAATCGTTGGAGAATGACAGATCCCGATGTCCGAAGACATGGCGAAATCACCTTTGACCATCCGCCTGTGCAACCCTCGCGGTTTTTGTGCGGGCGTTGACCGGGCGATACAGATCGTTGTGCTTGCCTTGAAGAAATACGGGGCTCCCGTCTACGTCCGCCACGAAATCGTTCACAACCGCTATGTTGTTGAGGGCCTGCAGGAACGCGGCGCTGTTTTCATCGAAGAACTTGGCGAGATCCCCGCTGAACACCGCAAATGCCCGGTGGTCTTTTCCGCCCATGGTGTACCGAAATCGGTTCCCGCCGATGCCGAGGCGCGCAATCTGTTTTACCTCGATGCGACATGCCCGTTGGTGTCCAAGGTTCACAAACAGGCAATGCGTCACCGCCGCCTTGGCCGCCACGTCATTCTGGTAGGCCATTCGGGCCACCCGGAGGTGATTGGCACCATGGGCCAGTTGCCGGACGGATCGGTCACGCTGATCGAGACCGAAGATGACGCCGCCCGCTTTGTGCCGCATGACCCGGCCGCGCTCGGCTATGTCACTCAAACGACTTTGTCGGTCGAAGATACCGCCGGCATCATTCGCGCCCTGGAAGCAAGATTTCCGGATCTCAATGCGCCGGCGGCAGAATCGATCTGCTATGCCACCACCAACCGGCAGGAAGCGGTCAAGGAAGCGGCCCCTGGTTCCGATCTGTTTGTGGTGGTTGGCGCACCGAACTCGTCGAATTCGCGCCGCCTGGTTGAAGTCGCCGAACGGGCAGGTACAAAGAACGCCATACTGGTGCAACGCGCCACCGATATTCCTTGGGACAAGACGGCTGGTTTGAATGTGCTCGGGTTGTCGGCGGGAGCATCGGCACCTGAGATAATTGTCGATGAGATCATTGATGCATTCCGGGAGCGGTTTGATGTCCGCGTCGAGCTGGCGATAACCGCCGAGGAGAATGAGGAATTTCCCGTTGTCAGGCCGTTGCGTGATGTCGAACTCACCAGTGCCGACATGGCATTTGTCAACGGAGGACCATAGTTTTATGGCGGTCTATACCGATATTACCGAGACCGAACTCCAGGCGTTCATGGACGACTATGACCTCGGCAACGTGCTGTCCTATCGCGGCATTGCCGAGGGCGTGGAAAACTCCAATTTCATGCTTCACATGGAGGCCGGTGAGTACATTCTGACGTTGTACGAAAAACGCGTCGACGCCGGCGACCTACCTTTTTTTCTCGGCCTCAAGGACCATTTGGCTGAACGTGGTGTAACCTGTCCGGTCCCGGTTCACCGACGAGACGGCAAGTTGACAGGCATGCTGGCGGGCAGGCCTGCGGCGGTCATTACGTTTCTTGAAGGCATGTGGCTTCGCCGGCCCAAGCCGGCAAATTGCCGGGCAGTAGGCGAGGCAATTGCAAAGCTCCATCTTGCGGGCGCCGACTTTCCGCTGACACGGACCAATGCGATGGGGCTGGCAAGCTGGAGGCCCTTGTGGGATTCCTGCGATCCCAAGGAAAGTGTTTTTGAGGCGCCGGTAATTGACGAAGTCGGGCGCGAACTCACCCATCTTGAGCGCAATTGGCCGGAAGGTTTGCCGTCCGGCGTCATTCATGCCGACCTGTTTCCTGACAATGTTTTTTTTCTCGGAGGCAAGCTTTCCGGACTGATTGATTTCTATTTCGCCTGCAACGATCGCTTTGCCTATGACATTGCCGTCTGCCTGAATGCGTGGTGCTTCGAAAAAGACAATGCATTCAACCTGACCAAGGGAGCGGCATTGCTCGCCGGCTATCAATCAGTGCGCCCGCTTTCGAGGGACGAATTGACCGCCCTTCCGACGCTTGCCCGCGGGTCGGCATTGCGCTTCATGCTGACGCGTCTCTACGACTGGCTCAACACTCCTGAAGGTTCCCTGGTCGTTAAGAAGGATCCGTTTGAATATCTCAACCGGATGCGTTTTCACCGAGCGATTACCTCGGTTAGTGAATACGGCGTGGACTTGCAGTGAAACGGGTCGAGGTTTTCACCGACGGTGCGTGTTCCGGAAATCCGGGCCCGGGCGGCTGGGGCGCGATCCTTCGCTATAACGGTACGGAAAAAGAACTGGGCGGCGCAGAAGCCGAAACCACCAACAACCGGATGGAACTGACTGCCGCGATCGAAGCATTGAATGCGCTGAAGTCACCGTGCCGTGTCGACCTCTACACCGACAGCGTCTATGTCCGCGACGGAATCAATAGCTGGATACACGGCTGGAAGCGCAATGGCTGGAGGACTGCGGCCCGCAAACCGGTCAAGAACGCCGAATTGTGGCAGGCGCTTGACGCGGCTCGCCAACGCCATGAGGTTACATGGCATTGGATCAAGGGCCATTCCGGCCATCCGGAAAATGAACGCGCCGACGAACTTGCCAGGGCAGCAATAGCGCAGATCAGGGATTCGGAATCCGGCTAGAGCTGTTCCAGAATCCGTGCCGCGCCAGACGAAGTCACCTGGCCGATCGCATCATCGATGTTGAGTGCCGTAACCACGCCATCATCGATGATCATCGAATAGCGTACCGATCGGATACCCATTCCCGCATCGCTGCGGTCCTGGTCCAGCCCGACAGCTTTCGTGAATTCGGCGTTTCCGTCGGCGAGGTGGAGAATGCGCTCAGCGCCGGTGCTTTTTGCCCAGGCAGCCATGACGGAAACGTCGTTGACCGAGACAACGGCGATCGTGTCGACGCCCTTCTTAACAATGGTGTCAAACTCGTCGATATAACCCGGAACATGGGTATTGGTGCACGTGCTTGTGAACGCGCCCGGGACCGCGAACAACACGACACGTTTGCCGGAACACAGCTCGCCTGTTGTGATCTTTCTCAAGCCATCTGGACCTTTGGTGATGAAAGTCGCGTCTGGCAGTCTGTCTCCAACCGATATGGTCATGCGGTTTCTTTCTTGTTGTCGGCGTAATGGGTTTTGAACCAGATAATCGGTGGGCGCGCGATGGGCAATGGCCAATCGCAGTTATTGAGGTGCGGTGACCGTGACCGGCATTGTGCCGGTAACCGCACCCAGGCCGGTATTCAAGGTGTAGGAAAACGCCGGAACATCGACTGCGGTTTCTACCGGCCGGTCAACTACGGGCACTGCAAACACGACATTCACCCCGTCCCTGGATGCTGCATCGGGAACACCGAGATACCAGCCACCGGTATTTTCCACGAACAGCTCGGGATTGGCGGCTTTCGCCGGAATGTTGGCGGTAACGGTGATCAGGTTCCCGTCAAGTTTGCTGCCCGTTATCCCGAAATCGCTGTCTGCGCGTCCGGGAATAGCGGCAAATGCGGCGGCGATCGCCAGTACGGTTTCCGCATCGGATTGTGCAGTCGACAGATCCACCTCAAGGCGGGCCTGCACCGGTACGCATATGGTCTCGCAAATTCCGACGAAAACATCGGCGATGACGGTTTGCGGCAATGCGGTGCTGTTGCGCGAAAAAGTCAGGGCAAGGCCGACGTCATGCTTGTAGCCCGCCCATGTTCCGTAGTCATCGGTAAATCGTTGCGGCGGGGGAAATCCGATGGACACCCCGGAAATGCCGGATGTCATGCGGATATCGATTTGTGGCGGAATGCCTGCCGAACCGGGATCACGCCAATAGGTTTTCCAGCCAGGCTCAAGCGCGATTTGCAAAACGCCGGTAATGTCTTCTGCGCCGGTTGCCGGTTCGGACACCAGCAGCCGGATACGCCCGCCCGTCGTCACATGCCAGTCCGACGACGCGGCACTTGCGGTGGCCGGCATCAGGCAAAGAAACAGCAGGATTACCCACAAACAGTGACGCATGATGTTCATGGATGGAACTTGTACATTCTTGTCCGGAAATACAAAGCAACTCATATCGTCACAGCGTCATTTTTACGTGAACATGGCACGGGAATTCACCATGGTGCTGTTTCACTCTTTTCAAAATCGCTGCATTGGCGATAGGCTGTCGGAATGGATTACGGCATGAAATTTGTTGATAGCGATAAATCGGACTACTTGGAGGGGCACTTCCTGGTGGCCATGCCGGGTATGGAAGATGAGCGGTTTTCCAAGGCGGTGATCTATATCTGTGCCCACAATGCCGAAGGTGCAATGGGGTTTGTCGTCAATCAGACGCAGGACCTGCGGTTTCGTGACCTCCTCGTTCAGCTCGATATCATCAAGCACGAAGACGCCATTCGCCTGCCGGAAAGGACGCTCGGTCTGCCGGTTCACAACGGCGGCCCGGTCGAGCGTAGTCGGGGGTTTGTACTGCATTCTGGCGACTACACCGTTGAATCGTCGATGTGCGTCAACAATGCTGTCTACCTGACGGCAACGATTGATATTCTGCGCGATATATCGAATGGCATAGGCCCGAAAAGAGCGCTGATGGTGTTGGGCTACGCAGGGTGGACCGCCGGTCAGCTCGAAAACGAAATTGCCATGAACGGCTGGCTGACATGCGAGGCAACGCCGTCACTGATATTCGATCACGATGTGAGCAATAAATATGAGGCGGTGCTCGCGTCAGCCGGAATTGATCCGCTGCACCTGTCAGTGTCGGCCGGTCACGCCTGAACCAGCGGATACTGTTCTTTCAGGAGGCGCAACACGGCTTCCGAACCGATTGGTTCACCAAACATGTAACTTTGCACAAAATCGCATCCAAGCTGCCTGAGTTCCAGCGCGTCACTTTCATCTGATACGCCTTCGGCGACAACGGAAAGCTCAAGATCACGCGCCATTGCAATAATCGACTTCAAAAGCACGGTGTTTTGAGTGTTCTTTTTGTCGGTAAAGCTCCGGTCGATCTTGATTGTGTCGAACGGGAAGCGGGTCAGGTAGGATAACGACGAATAACCGGTTCCAAAGTCATCAAGCGACAGTCCGACACCGAGTTGCCGCAGTTTTTGCAGCACATGCGCTGATTGTTCCGGATTGTCCATGATGACGGATTCGGTCAGTTCCAGGCGGAAATTTTCCGGTTTGATGTTGGCGCGCGCAACGACGGAACGGACATCGGAAACAAGGTCCTGCTTGATCAATTGCCGGCTCGACAAGTTGACCGATACACTCAGTGGAACATCGCCGATCTGCTTGCGCCACTCAGCCAGGTCCTCGGCTGCGCGTTGCATCGAAAAAAGGCCAAGCGCCACTATCAGGCTCGAATGTTCGGCGACCGGGATGAATTCGGCCGGCGAAACGACCCCGCGCCGTGGGTGTTCCCAGCGCATCAGTGCTTCAAATCCGGCGATCGAATTGTCCTTCAGGCGGACAATCGGCTGGTAAACCAGTTTGATTTCCGATCGTTCGATCGCGCGTGTCAGATCGGATTCCATCTGTAACCGGTCGGAGCCCGCACTTCTGAAAGCCGGCCGGAAAGGTTCGATCCGGTCACCGCCAAAGCGTTTGGCCTGATACATCGCAAGCTCCGCGTCCTTGAGCAGATCTTCGGCGGATGCATTGGCTGATGTCCAGGTGATCAGGCCGATTGATGCCGACAGGACAATTTCCCGTTTCGCATAGTTGATCGGCGCCCTTACCGCAGTTTTAACGGCTTCTGCGAAACTCGCGATGCGGGCCGGATCGCTTTCCGACAACAACAACAGCGCAAATTGATCGCCTGCCATGCGCGCAAGCGTATCATGGGGTTTCAGCAAGCGGTGCAGCCTGCGCGCCAGCGTCAGCAATATGGTGTCGCCTGCCGACATTCCAAGGCTGTCATTGACCTGTTTGAAGCGGTCTATGTCTATGACAAAAACAGTTGGCCGGACATCGTCCTTTGCATCCGCGATAGCCATGATTGCTTCCAGCCGGTCGAGGAAAAGCTCCCTGTTGGCCAGCCCGGTCAGGTTGTCGTGTACCGCGTCATGAAGCATGCGCTGTTCGGCCTGCTTTTGCTCGGTAACGTCAATCAGCGTTCCGACACAGCGGACGATTTCGCCATCGGATCCGATAACCGGGCGTGCGCGCAAGTTCAGCCAGCGATAGTGCCCGTCTTCCCCGCGCATGCGAAAACTCTGCGAAACCCTTCCTCGGCGATGCTCAAGGACGACATCGAGCGTGGTGCGAAAATGATCGCGGTCATCGGGATGCAGGACCGGCAGCCAGTTGCGCGCCGGCCCGGTCAGACTGCGGCGCGGCAGGTCAAGAAGCTCTGTCACATCCGGTTTCGTAACGACGCGGTCGCGCGGTACGTCCCAGTCGAAGACGATGTCGCCGGAACCTGCGATGGCCAGCGCCTGCCGTTCCATGTCACTGAGCAGGCCCTGCTGAAATGCACCGCCCGCAAAGGCGTGCTGCATGACCGTGAATCCGATAAGCAGGATGATCAATATGAGGCCGCCGCCCAGTGCCGGCTGGATAATGTCGTTGTCCAGGGAACCGGTAACCGTCATCCATGCCCCTGTCATCCAGACACCGATCAGGAGCCAGGAAGGCACGAGCATGACCGCGCGGTCGTAGCCATTCATTCCAAGATAAACGATCAGGACGATGCCTGCGACGGTGGTCAGCGCAAAGGAAATGCGCGCGATCCCGGCTGCCGTTGGCGGATCGATGACCGCAAAGGCTGCCAGAAATCCGAGCGCGGCTATCCAGGCGACCGCGCCATAGCTGAAATGGTCGTGCCAGCGATTGAGATTGAGATAGGTGAACAGGAATATGACAAATGTAGCAGCCAGGCCGACTTCCGCCCCGGCCCGCCATATTTGTTCGGAACCGGGGCCGATTTCGATCACCCGGTTCAAGAACCCGAAATCGATGCTGATATAGGCTAGAACGGCCCAGGCAAATGCCGCAGTGGCCGGAAACATCGATGTCCCCTTGACCACAAACAAAATAGTCAGAAATACCGCGAGAAGTCCGGCGATGCCGAGAACGATGCCGCGAAACAGCGTGAACGAGTTCAGTGTATCCTTGTAGGCGTCAGGCTCCCACAGGTAAAGCTGTGGCACCCGGCGCGACGACAGCTCGGCAACAAATGTGATGACCGCACCCGGATTGAGTGTAACCCGGAAAACATCGGCGTCTGGGCTTGGTTGCCGGTCGAGCGCAAAGCCCTCGCTTGGCGTGATGGAGGCGATGCGATTGGACCCGAGGTCTGGACGCAGCAATCCCGAACCGGCGAGCCGGAAATGCGGCGCCACGATCAGCCTGTCAATCTGGTAATCCGTTGTATTTGCCAGCGCAAATACCGCCCAGTCGCCCGAGGATTCCTCCGTGAGCGCCTCGACCTGAATCCGGCGATCGATCAGATCCGGTCCCGGCACGGTTGCGACCTGAAACCGGCTGCCGCGGTCATGGTGCAGTTCCATTGCGCCGGTCAGGTCAAGCGCAACATCATCACGTGATATCTTGATCGCCTCCAGCGGTAATGCCGGCAGTGTGAACATCAATACCAGAGACATCACACACAGGATGACACGGGAAAGCTCTCTCACTCTACGTTCGCTCCTGTGAACCCGCCGTGGAAATTTTCCTGGACAAGGGCATATAGATAATGATCCTGCCATTCGCCATTGATGCGAAGATAGGAGTTTAACAGACCTTCGCGTTGAAATCCGGCTTTTTCAAGCAGGCGAATGGAGCGTGTATTTCCGGGAATACAGGCTGCCTCTATCCGGTGCAACAACAGGCGATCAAAGGAAAAATCCACAACCAGCCGCAACGCGTCGGCCATGTATCCTTTCCCCGCATGGCGAACACCCATCCAATACCCGATCTGCGCAGATTGCGATACACCGCGCCGGATGTTGAAAAGCGTTATGCCACCGAGCAATTCGTTGCCGTTCGTGCTGGTCACAAGAAAGGCGATACCCGTCCCGTTTTTCCGCTCGCTTTTTGCCTGCCGAAGCCTGCTGCGCCACGCACGAACGGTCAGCTCGTCGCTGGTCCATCTGGGTTCCCACTTTTCGAGAAAGTTCCGGCTTTCCTTGCGCACTGCGACCCATTGATTGAAATCGCGCAATTTGGGAGGGCGGAGCGTCACCCGCTGGCCTTGCAACACAAGCATGGTTGCGGGAAACTTTGCGGGAGCAAATATCATCCGTGTCTTACTGCGCTGCCGGCCTTGCCATTTTTTTCGGCGACGAGCCGAAGGTCTGGCGGATTTGATCATAGGGCATGAGAGTGCCGATTGGCCCGAGACCGGTGACCGTCGGTTTGGATTCCGAAAACAGGCGCCCGGCCAGATCTGTCAGGCGGTCCGTTGTGATCGCGGTCAGGCGTTCGAGCAATTCGTCCGCGGGAACGGGCCTTCCAAACAACAGTATTTGGCGCGCGATCTGGGATGCCCGGCTTGCCGCATTTTCGCCCGACATCAGGAGCCCTGCGCGAAATTGCGCTTTTGAACGGTCAAGTTCTTCCTGCGTGATGGTCTCGGATGCCCTGGCCAGTTCTGACAGAATAACGGGAATTAGCTCCTCGATATCCTCCTTGCCGGTAGCTGCATGAACTCCAAATACCCCGGTGTCCGAAAACCCCCAGTGAAATGCATAAACCGAGTAGCACAGGCCGCGCTTTTCGCGAACTTCCTGAAACAGCCGTGATGACATGCCACCACCGAGTATCGAGGAAAGTATCTGGGAAGCGTAGAAATCACGGGCATGATACGCGCGGCCTTCAAATCCAAGAATGAAATGGGCGTCCATCAGGTCGCGGTCTTCGCGGTAGTCTCCGCCTACATAATTGGCATAGGCGGGAGATTTTGCAGACGCCTTGTTGCGAAAATCGCCGAACTTCTTTTCCACTTCGCGGACGATGTCGGCGTGATCGATATTACCGACGGCAACAACCGTCATTCTGTCTGCGCCATACTGAGTGTGGATGTAGTCGTGCAGATCCCCTGATCCGAACGAACGAACCGATTCCGGGGTGCCGAGAATCGACCTGCCAATCATCTGGTGCCGGAAAACGGTTTCGGAAAACCGGTCGAAAACCACGTCGTCGGGCGTGTCGTAGGCTGCACCGATTTCCTGGAGGATCACATGTTTCTCGCGTTCGAGTTCATCGGCATCAAATTTTGAATCAGTCAGGATGTCGGTCAGTATGTCGATGGCCAGCGGAACATTTTCGGTAAGTACGCGTGCAAAATAGGCGGTCGTTTCGACGCTGGTTGCTGCGTTGATTTCACCGCCGACATTTTCGATATCGGAAGCGATCTGCCACGCGTCGCGCGTTCCGGTTCCCTTGAATGCCATGTGTTCGAGAAGATGGGCGATGCCGTGCTGGTTTTCCCGCTCGTTGCGCGATCCCGATTTTATCCACACGCCGAGCGCCGTGCTTTCCAGATGCGGCATCGTCTGTGTGGCAATTGTCAGGCCGTTCGGCAGGCGGCTAACTTCTACATTGAGCGATTTCATGTCTGCGGCGCTGTAATTCGCGCTTGTCCCCGTATCAGTGATTGCAAGGTTTCAAGGTCTGGTTTCAGTACCGTAAAGGTCTCGTCCTTGTCCATCATGGGTGCGAGCCAATCCGGCAGTTGAGCCTCACGCCCGGAAGCTTCCCTGACGGCAGCCGGAAACTTCGCCGGGTGAGCGGTTGCCAGCACCACCATCGGTGTGACGGTTTTCTTCTGCATGCGGGCGACAGCCAGACCGACTGCGGTGTGAGGGTCACACAGGTAGTTACTGTTTTTCAAAAGTCCGGAAATCGTGTCTGCGGTTTGTTCCATATCGGCTCTTCCGGCCAGGAAAACATCACGCATTTCCTTCAGTGATTTTGCATCCAGCGTAAACGAACCGGACTGCTTCAAGCCGTCCATTGCGCGCTTTACCCCGGCGCAGTCGCGGCCACCGGCCTCAAACAGGAGGCGTTCGAAATTGGACGAGATCTGGATATCCATGGATGGAGATGTGGTTGGCACGACCGATCGTGTTTCGTAACGCCCCGTTTTGAAGGTACGCGCCAGGATATCGTTTTCGTTGGTCGCAATTACCAGTTTTTCGATCGGCAATCCCATCCGCCGCGCGGCATAGCCGGCAAAGATATCGCCGAAGTTTCCGGTTGGAACGGTAAAGGAAACCGCGCGGGCCGGGGCGCCCAACGCAAGTGCCGAATAGAAGTAATAGACGATCTGGGCCATGATCCTGGCCCAGTTGATCGAATTGACGCCCGACAGTCTCACTGAACCGCGGAAATCCTTGTCGTTGAACATGTCCTTGACCAGCGCCTGGCAGTCGTCAAAGCTGCCTTCGACGGCGAGCGCATGGACGTTTGCTGCCGCAACCGTCGTCATCTGCCGCCGCTGCACCTCCGAAACCCTGCCGTGCGGGAACAGGATGAACACATCGGTGCGCTCCCTTCCGGCAAATGCGTCAATTGCAGCTCCACCCGTGTCGCCCGACGTCGCACCAACGATCGTTGCCCGCAAATCGTGTTTCGTCAGAACGTGATCCATGAGCCTGGCAAGCAGTTGCATCGCCACGTCCTTGAACGCCAAGGTCGGACCGTGAAAAAGCTCGAGAATGAATTCTCCCGGCCGCGATTGAACCAGTGGGCAAATCGCTTCGTGGCGAAATGTCGCGTAAGCCTCATCGATTATGCGCCGGAACTGCCCATCTTCGATTTCGTCGCCTACAAATGGCTTGAGAAGCCGGAATGCCAGTTCCTGGTAGGACATGCCGCGCATGTCGGCGATTTCGGCTGTGGTAAATACGGGCCATGTTTTCGGGACATACAATCCGCCGTCACTGGCAAGCCCGGCAAGAAGTGCGTCACAAAAACCGATCTCGGGGGCGTCACCCCGCGTACTGACATACACCATTCTCTGTCTGCCGCCTTTCAGATAGGTTTGCCGGGGGCAAAATTTCGGTTATGACTTTGCCAGTCATCTTTCCTGTTTCTATAGAATGAACGCAACGCAATAAGAAAGCGCGTATTTTATGAGTACCAACCTCAAACACTCGAATTTCATACGAAATGCGGCTCGCGTCTGTGCTGTTTGTACCGTCATGGTCCTTCTGGCCGCCTGCCAGTCGGGCAGTAATCCGCTGGACTTAGGCCTTGGCAAAAAGGAAACAAAGCCTGAGCCGGAAAAAATTGATGTTGCAATTCTTCGCGCCTATTGCCCCAAGATTACCCTGCGTTCGGGTACGGCCTTTTACAACACCTACGAAAAAGGCGGTGAGCAGGACCCTGACCGCATTATCTATCAGGCAGCGGCGACTGACGTAACACGTGACTGCCAGATCAATGATGGCACATTGACTTTGAATGTGGCGATGGCCGGGCGTGTTGTTCCAGGTCCGAAAGGCCAGCCTGGTACAATTACCATGCCGATACGGGTGGCCGTTGTGCGCGGTGATGAGGTCCTCTATTCGAATCTTTACAAGCATGACGTGAATATCGGCTCGACTGCGACAACCTTCGTGTTTAGCGATCCCAATATCGTCATCGAACAGCCGACAGCCCGCAATATCCAGATTTTTATCGGCTATGATGAAGGGCCGTACAATACACCGTGACCGGGTAACGGGTTTTCGAAATCCCGTTACAGTGGCTCTGTCCAAACATCCAGCGCATTGAGCGTCGCGGGCAGGTCGCCGAGGCGGTTGATGACCGTTATCGCTCCCGCATCGGTCAGGGCATCGGCATGACCCGGATAACTGTGTGATCCCCCGGTAAATCCGATAACCCGCATGCCGGCACGCCTGGCGCCGGTAACGCCATGAACAGAATCCTCAATGACAACACACCTCGATGGCTCGGCGCTTTGACGTTCCGCGGCCAGCAGGAAAACATCAGGTTCCGGCTTGCCCTTGCCGTTCCGCGTGTCGTCGGCTGAATAGACCGCATCCTTGAAAAACGGCCGCAACCCGGTAGCGGTCAATATCAGGTTGATGCGTTTAACTGATGAATTCGAGCAGATGCAGCGCGGGCCGGCAACCGACATAACCGCATTGGCGGCTCCGGCAACCGCCTGCACCCGCCTGGCAAGTGCATCATTCACCTTTTTTTCAGCGTCGGTAATCAGCGTTGCCTGAACCGGTATCGAGGCAATTTCCTCGATCCTTTGCAATATGTCCGGAAAATTCAACCCGGCAAATTTTTCAGCCAGTTCTTCCGGAGTGATGGGAAAACCGGCTTTTGTGAGCAATTTCGCCTCGACCCGGGCGGCAATGATTTCGGAATCGACGAGAACGCCGTCCATATCGAAAATCACAAGGTCAGTGTTTTTCATGTACCCCAAGCCCCGATGCCATGCCGGAAATAACCGACACTTCAGATTCCGGCAACGCGTGCCGCCCAATTAACGTGATCTTCACTATGTCCGGTAACCATGTTGTCCAGTTTGAGTATCAGTATCCGGGTAACCCATGTCAGCTTTGCGTCAACTGAAATCCGCCGGCAATCGAAATCCGCACCCCGACTGGGTCGACACCATTTTGAAGGGTGATTGCGTCGCAGCGCTGGAAAACCTTCCAGAGCATTCTGTCGACATGATCTTCGCCGATCCGCCCTATAATCTTCAACTTGACGGTGATTTGCACCGCCCGGACCACTCAAAGGTGGATGCGGTCAACAATGATTGGGATCAGTTCGAGAGTTTTGCAGCTTACGACGCGTTCACACGCGCATGGATGCTTGCGGCACGGCGTGTGCTCAAGCCGAACGGCACGATCTGGGTCATTGGCTCCTACCACAACATTTTCCGGGTCGGCTCGACGATGCAGGACCTTGGCTACTGGATCCTCAACGACATCATCTGGCGCAAGTCCAATCCGATGCCGAATTTCCTGGGGCGCCGGTTTCAAAACGCCCATGAGACAATGATCTGGGCATCTCGGGATCAAAAAGCCAAGGGATACACGTTCAACTACGAAGCCATGAAAGCTGCCAATGACGACGTTCAGATGCGTTCCGACTGGCTTATTCCGATCTGCAATGGTGGCGAGAGGCTGAAAAAGGATGATGGAAGCAAGGTGCATCCGACCCAAAAGCCCGAGGCATTGCTGGCGCGCCTGATGCTGTCGGCAAGCAAGCCGGGCGACATCATTCTCGATCCCTTTTTCGGCTCGGGCACGACCGGAGCGGTCGCCAGACGGCTTGGCCGCCATTTTGTCGGCATCGAACGTGAGCAGGATTACATCGATGCCGCCCATGCGCGGATACAATCTGTTAGGCCGCTTGGCAGTCAGGAACTGAAAATCCTGACCGGAAAGCGCGCAGAGCCGCGTGTCGCATTTGTCAGCCTGATAGAAAACGGGCTGATTACGCCGGGAACCCACCTTTTTGACACCAGAAAACGCTGGACCGCGATTGTTCGCGCTGACGGAACGCTGGCTGCCGGCAATGAAGAAGGATCAATTCATGGCCTGGGCGCCCGTCTTCAGGGGCAGGCATCCTGCAATGGCTGGGCTTTCTGGTATTTCAACGACAATGGCAAAGTCAGGTCGATCGACGATTTGCGAACCATCATACGCGGCAAAATGAAACTTGCCGGCAACTGACGCGGCCGGCTGGTCCTCCAGTCACAGACCGGCACCGAAGCGCTCAAGGTCGCTCTTGAGCGCTTCGGCATTTGTAAAGACAACGGCCTGCCAGCCATAGTCCCGCGCGCCGGCAATATTTACAGCACTGTCATCGATGAACAAGGTGGCAGCGGGATCGAGACCGAATTTTTCAGTGTGGTGCTCATAGATCGCCCGATCGGGCTTGATCAGTTTGACCTCCCCGGAAACGGTAACCCCTCTTGGACGGGACAGAAACGGGAACCGTTCACACGCTTCCGGATAGGTATCATCGGAAAAATTCGTCAGCATTGTCACGTCCTCGCCACGTCCGACAAGCGTCTCCATCAGGGCAACGGTGTCTTCATAGGCGTGCGAAACCATGGCGTGCCAGTTTTTGCGAAACGCCATGATGAGTTCCGCTTCCTCAGGGTACTTGCCGATCAATTCGCGTTCGCCGTCCACCCAGCTGCGGCCGCGATCCTGTTCAAGGTTCCATCCGGGACTGCACACGGTTTCAAGAAACCAGCGCCGGCGATCGGTATCAGGTATCAGCGCGCGATAGGGGATTTCCGGGTCGTAGTGGATCAGAACCCGGCCGATATCGAAAACATAATGCTTGATTCTGGTCACTGCTGATTCTCCCTGGATTTGCCCGCGAGGTTCGACCGGCCGGTCCTGATCCCGGCGGCGCCGATCGCCTTGTGCATGACGGTTGGAAGCGCTTCACTTCCGATCGCGTGCGGCTCCGACCACCACCACCCGGGCGGCACTGCCGCAGCTCTCACGTCGCAGCGAAAGACCGTCAACTCCAACCGGAAATGGGTGAATACATGGGTCGCCGTTCCCGTCTTTTTCCATGACGCCGCAAACGGCGCGGCTCCGATTGACCGGTCTCCATCGGAACGCGATGTAAATCCGCTGTTCGGTACTTCGCTCATGCCCGCCAGCAAACCCTTGTCCCGCCTTTTCCGCAAAAGAATGGCGCCGTCTTCGCGTACCGCAACAAATACCGCGGTCCGGCGAAGAGGCTTTTTCGCTTTCACCGGTTTTTGCGGATAAAACTCCGGATCTGTTCCCTGACGGGCGCGGCACGTGGTGCGAAGCGGACAGCGGTCGCAGCCGGGGCGTTTTGGCGTGCAGATCATCGCGCCGAGATCCATCATCGCCTGCGCGAAGTCGCCGGGCCGGGTGTTCGGGGTCACCCGGCGAACGAACGCGCGGATCGGTTTTTTTGCGCCGGGCAGGGGTGTTTCGATCGCTTCATGGCGGCAAACAACCCGTTCGATATTGCCGTCGACAACGGCCGCAGGCCTGGCAAACGCAATCGCGGCGATGGCAGCCGCAGTATAATCGCCGATTCCGGGCAGGGTCTTCAGTTCTGTCTCGCTCGACGGAAACCGGCCACCATGAGCAGACACGATAATATCCGCGCATTTTTTCAGGTTGCGTGCCCGTGAATAATAGCCAAGCCCGGCCCACGCCTTCATGACAGCGTCGGTGTCGGCGGCCGCCAGGGCATCAACCGTTGGCCAACGCGCTACAAAGGATGTGAAATAGGGTTTGACTGCCTCCAC
>JAHEGF010000226.1 GCA_024645155.1 Phyllobacteriaceae bacterium
TGCTTGCATCTCGAATAGGATCGGAGTCTAAGATTCGATGAGGTTCGGTGCATGAGTCATGGAGTTAACCGAATGGAACCCCGGCTCCAATTTCCAACGGGACAGGTGGGCAAAGCAAAAACATACCAGCTTTAGAATTGACCAAGCCCAGGTAGGGCGCGTCTGATCCGGCCAAAAATACGTTGCCACATTTCTGGTTCTTTAACATTAGCGGTCCATATTCCCCCAGAATATGGAGGCATTTTTCTGATGGGTTCGATTTCAAAATTTCGCAGGAATAAAAACGGAAATGTAGGAATCGTGTTTGCCGTTGCGTCTGTCGCCGTAGTCGGCGCAGTCGGGGTTGCGCTGGACTATTCCGATCTCAACCGTCAAAGGTCGGATATGCAGAATGTAGCCGACAGCGCTGCACTTGCAACCGTCAGAGCTTTTGGGCTGCTCGAAGGCAAGAAGTTGAACCTCTCAAAATTGATTGCCGCATATGTTGACGGCCAGAAAATTATCGCCGCAAACGGCGAAAACTTTGACAGCAAGTATATTACCTTCGACCCGGATACCGCATCTGCAACAGTGACACTGTCAAAAACCGGTGAGCTTACGCTCGCAAAAATCCTCGGAAGGGACAAAGCACAAATCTCGGTCAAGGCAGTAGCTACCGCTGTTGCCACGCCTTCTGCTTGCGTCATCGCACTTGATCCCGTTGCTCCGACAGGTATCAAGCTTTCCACGTCTGGAGCGGTTGAAGCTGGCGGTTGCGCCATCTGGTCCAACTCGACTTCACCATACTCGATTTCCGGAGGTGGCAGCGGCTACGCCAAGGCTTCAATGATCTGCAGTGCCGGTGGTGTTTCGGTCGGCTCCGGATTCACTTTCTCGCCGTCGGTGTACAAGTATTGCTCGCCAATTGCCGATCCGCTTGAAACCTATGTTCAGCCGGTTCCCGGCACCTGTCAATTCAGCGATCTGACGCTCGCGGGAAGTGGTGCCCATGTGCTGAATCCTGGGGTCTATTGTGGCGGTATCAGGCTGCAAGGCTCTGCATCGGTGGAATTCAAACCGGGCATATACCACATCGTCGGCGGCGCGTTGAAAATCGGTGCCGGAGCTACGGCGACCGGTTCAGGTGTGACTTTCGTCGCCTCTGGTGCCGGTTCATCAATCGATTTCACCGGGTCTGCGAGCATCACACTGTCTGCACCAACTTCCGGCATCACCGAAGGAATTTTGTTCTCATCGGCCCGCAATGGCGCCAGCGAAGAATCCAATATCACCGGCAGCACAAACCTGCATATTGAAGGTGCGATCTACCTGCCGACTCACAACCTCAAGATTGCAGGAAAGAGTACGCTTTCAATTCCGCCAACCCACAGTCTTCTTATTGCCGGAACATTGCATTTTGCCAGCACTTTGGTCGAAGTTCGAAGCGACTACGAGGCAGCCACAATGAAAGCGCCGGCCGGAGTTGCCTACACCGGGATCCGGTTGGCAAAATAGCTCTATCCAAAACAACAAGAAGGGCGCAAATTTTGGTAAGAACTCAATGCCAGCAATGAGGGCTCACGCGGTCGCCAGCGCCGGTTTTTAGTACCTATCGCTGTGAGTATGCTGTGAAGGACCACATTGAGCCCGAAGTGGAACTTGAAGCGACGAGCAGCACGCGCCGAAGTATTTTCAGAACGGCAATTTGAGATGGAAGCGCGAGCAAAGCGCGGGCATGCTATCCAGGTCCATGTCGAGCGCATACTTTTCGCGAATTACTTCTGCCTTCGTGCGATCCGGCCAAACCGCGGAAAACTCGCGAAAGTAATTCTCAAAGCCTGCCGGTGAAATTATTTCGATAATCTCACATGGCGTGTCGCCAGCATTCCAGAACGTGTGCCACTCGCCACGCGGTTTGAACACCCAGTCTCCCTTCTCTGCCTTGACGACGTCATCGCCAAGAAGGGCGCCGAGCGTCCCCTTGAGGACAAAGGAAAATTCGTCCTCCCGATGGTGCCGGTGGAGTGGAGCCGCGAGCGTTCGCGGTGCTATCGGATGGTGGACCACGGAAAATCGATCATTGCATTGGATACCGTCGATCTTCCAGACGACACCAAAACCACCAAAATCGAACCGCTCGCCTTCCACCGTGGAAATGACTGTGCTTGCCATGACATACTCTCGCATTCAGGAAACTATGATGTCGAAAATGTTATCATACCTCGCCTTCGCGATGGCGTTTTTGTCCACAGAACTGACGTTACTGCTCTTTTCGGATGAATTCGGGATCAAGACCGGCTTTCCGATGTTGCGATGCAACTTTGCGGAAAGATTGCGAAGTGGTCTTTGGGCCGGAAGCACTTTGGGCGCGGCATAATCGAATGTCCGCTTCAGTTGTTCGACGTCTGCAAGCGGGCGGCCTCTCACCGGCCCCAAACCGGGCGCTTGCGAGTTGGTGCTTTGATGACAAGATCTGGCACTACCGGCTCCTTGGTGCCGATCGCGAGACGTCCGCTTTTGATCCGAAGTAGAACAAGGGGCGTTGCCGAATGTCGGTGTCTATTGGTGAGATTTGAGGATCTGAGCTGCGGAGTGAACGGGTTCATTGAAGCCGTTGGGCAGTACGGTGGCCTGGTATCAGAGCAATTCGAACTTCAGCCCTGCATGTTCGCTGACCCTGTCGCGCAACAGGGAGCCCAGCGCCGAGGCCGGAGTCCAGAAACCGCCGCCGACGCTGATCCTGTCGGCGTCTTCGGCCAGGCACAAAGCGGCTTCGACCAGCATCCGGCTGGTCGATTCGATCGCCGGATCGCCCTGACCCATGATGCGGGCTTTCAGGATTGTGCCATCCGGCATCTCCCCGATCTGGATCAATTCATAATACCCCGCCTCGCGTGTTTCCGCGGAAGGACCCTCGCCTGATTTCGGCAGGACATGGCGCTCCAAGAGCCGCCGTGTAGCCGGGATTGCCATTGCGATCAGGAATGCCCGGCCAAACAACGCATGGCGCATGGCCGCCCACCAGCCGCCGGGGCCGCCTGTCGTCATGGCGGTTTCTGAGTAGCTGAAGTCACGGCCATAGGCGTAGCCCATCAGCGCATTGGTCCGTCGAACGACCTTCGAGTTCATCGGCGCCATGAAGTAGGGATTGGTCCAGGCTTTCATGTCTTCGTCATAGGTTACGGAGACCGGCATCATCCGGTCCGGCCCTTCCGGCCCCTGTCGTTCGCCCTTTGGGCATAGCGCATAAGGGTCGGTGGACAGGGCATCGAAATCCGGATCGGTCTCGCGCAGTTCCATTGCATTGACAAAGGAGGCGGCGGTTCCGCCGCTGAAGCCGCCCTTCATCCTGGTGATCCGCGTGGCGATGCGCATACAGGGCTTGCCGTGGCGCTGCATCGCGGCCTCCTGAAGGAATTGCACGCCAAGATCGGACGGGATCGAGTCGTGCCCGCAGGCATGCACGATTCGGGCGCCGGTTTCGCGCGCCTCGGACTGATGGGCGTCGATCATCGCTCGCATCCACTGTACCTCACCGGACAAGTCGCAATAATGCGTGCCATTGCTGACACAGGCTTCAAGCAACTCCGTGCCGTAGAGTGCAAAGGGGCCGACGGTCGAGACCACCACCCTGGTCCGCGCCGCCATTGTGTCCAGAAAGCTCCGGTCGTGGCTGTCTCCGATCAGGATCGCAACCTCGTTGCCGGTCCGCGGCAGGGCATCACGCACCGCCTCAAGCTTGACCTGATTGCGGGCGCCGATGGCCCATTTCAATGGACCGTTCCCAATCCGTCTCGCGAGGTGATGTGCCACACGCCGCCCTGCGGAGCCGGTAGCGCCCCACAGAATGATGTCGAACTCACGTTTCCTGGCCATGGCCGAAGCCTGCGTCCCTGTTCGGAGGAGTTACTTCCGGCCCCAGTGTTGTATCCCCATCTCGTCATCGGTCATGCGATCGATGATTTCGGCCTTGCGGCGGGCGCCGAAGACCGACAATGCGTGGATAACAACCGCGATACCCCATCCCATTATCGGCCACACCGCCCAGAGGTATTCCAGCGACATCAGATAATTGATTACCAGAAGCAGGATGCTAACGGCCACATAGACAAACACATGCTTGTAGAAGCCGAATTTGGCTTCCGCTCGGCTACGGGCGCGAATTGCCGAATCTTCGGTATGCATGTCTTCTTCTCCGGTTGTGAAACTGAAAAGGATAAAATACGGCGCGGATGCCGGCGCGCCTTGATACACATCAAAGGCTGGGCCCTATTGACAAAAGCCGATATGATAATGCTGCCTTTTCGGGTGTCACCGGCAGCGGATGGATCGGTAATGGAAGTTGTCTGCAATACCAAATCACCGATAGGGCGGGTTTTGGTCATCCATTCGTGGTGGGGATTGACTCCGTCTTTTCGTGATTATGCCAGGCGTCTGTCCGGTGAGGGATACGCCGTTGGTTTGAGCGATCTCTTCGATGGCCAAACTGCTTGTGAGATTGAAGATGCCAAACGCCTGCGCCGAATGCCGCGCAAAGTACCGATGTATAAGACCCTCATTGCCAACATCGAGAATTTGCTCGCTTATGGTGACCGTGGAGCGCGAACCGTAAGCCTTGTCGGCTTCTCTATGGGCGGACACTGGGCAGTGTGGCTGTCTCAACAACCCGATCTCGAAATTCGATCCACCGTTCTCTACTATGCCGTGCGTGCAGGGAACTATGTTCACTGCAAGACATCGTTTCTTGCCCACTTTGCCGACAACGATCCGTGGGTCAGCAGGACCGCCCGGCGGAACATGGAGCGTGCCATATCAAGTGCAAAATGCGTATACAGGGCGTTCGATTACCCCGGAACCGGCCATTGGTTCGCCGAAACTGATCGGCCTGAAGCGTATGATGCTGCGTCTGCAGAACTGGCGTTCGAACGGACGATTGCGCATCTCGGATCAAACTGAACGCCTCATCGCAAATCACGAAGCCACAGCCTCGCCGCGGCAAGGCACACGACGCCGAGGAAGGCTGGTACGGCGCGAAGCAGGCCGGCAGAAAAAATCGGATAAAGCGCTCAAAGGAGCCAACGTTAAGGAATCCTTCGGGTGTAACACTCGCTTTAGCTGTGCTTTTCCAATGCCGGCAATGGGCCGAAAACGGCGCTCCGGGTACCTTGCCGCCACCACTGCCGCCATCCCGGATAACGATACCATGCACCGTTTCCGGGATGACGACCGGTGTTTCTTTATCCCCGCGCCCAAACCCTCCCCCACACTGTCCGGTCAAACGGGAAGCCCGGCATGGACTGGAAACTGGCCATCAGGAAGAACCGCGACGCGCTTGCCGGCATTGTTGCCGGATTGACCGCGATGTTGGGTCAGGCGCAACCGGTATCCGTCCCCCGTCCTGTCTTTCGCAGCATCCTCATTTTTCTTCGCCCTGCGGAATCGGCGATGCGGCGGCTGATCGTGATCGTCGCGGCGGCGATGAATGTGCGGGTTATGGCAAGAGGGTCAGGCGATGGCGGGCGGCTGCCGGATTTCGCCAGCTTTGGTCCCGGCAATGCGCTGCCCGCCTTCCCGCTGATCGATCCGCGCAGG
>JAHEGF010000029.1 GCA_024645155.1 Phyllobacteriaceae bacterium
CTGAACCTGGAATTCCCTTTGGCCGCCACGGAAGGAATCACGGGCAAATGCATAGATTTCCTCCACTTGCGCGTCGGTCATCGAATAGCATCCGGCAGACGAACAGGCGCCGTGAACCATAAGGTGGGCGCCGGTGCGGCCATGGGCGGTGTCAAAGGCGTTCGGATAGCCGATATTGAAGGAAAGATGATACAGCGATCTCGGGTTCATCTGCGCCGGACGCACGGTATAGAACCCTTCGGGGGCCTGGCGGTCGCCTTCGGTGAATTTCGGGCCAAGTTTGCCGGACCACTTGCAGATCTCATAGGTCTTGATGAGATCGTAGCGGCCCGTGTCCTTCTGTTTCCAGACCTCAAGGACGCCTTCTTCCTTGAATATCCGTACGGTGACCGGCGAATAGCGGCTCATGCCCTTCGCCTTCATCGAATTGACGATTTCCTGGGGTAGCGGCCGTTCAGCCTTGCCGACGCTGTCGAGCGTGTCCTGACAGCCGGCCAGCGCCAGCGCGCCGGCGAACAGAACCGAACGGGTCAACGTCATTGTCATCATGCCCAAACCGTCACCGCGTTTCCGTGCCGCGGCGGCATTGCGCTGTAATGTGCCGGACACAAGCCGATTCTCTCCGTACTTCATCGTATGAGGCGGGTATCTTTTACAGCGGCATACCGCAAGAGCCCGGTTCCCATCCTCACAGCATTGTCATTGCCGCCAGAGGCGGCAATTTTGTGGCAGAAATGGATCAAGCCCGGTCAAAGGTCCCTGCCGATGGCGAGAAATTTCTCGCGCCGATGCTCGCGCAGATCAATGTTTTTGGCCGCCAGTTGCGAAAGCGCCTCGGTGATGGTTGCGCGGGTCTTGCGGAACACGTCTTCGCGATTGCGATGGGCGCCGCCCAGCGGTTCCTTGATAATGCCGTCGATGATCTTCAGCGCAAGCAGGTCCTCGGCCGTTATTTTCATGTTGGTTGCGGCATCCTTGGCGCGTGTTGAATCGTGCCACAGGATCGAGGCCGCTCCTTCAGGCGAAATCACCGAGTATATGGCGTGTTCAAGCATGTAGACCCGGTTGGCGGTGGCGATCGCGATCGCGCCACCCGAGCCTCCCTCGCCGATTATGATCGATATGACCGGAACCCTTAGACCAAGGCATGTCTGGGTGCTGCGGGCAATGGCCTCGGCCTGGCCGCGCTCCTCGGCACCAACGCCGGGATAGGCACCAGTGGTGTCGACCAGGGTGACAACGGGGATCCTGAAGCGGTCGGCCATCTCCATGATCCGCACGGCCTTGCGGTAGCCTTCAGGCCGCGCCATGCCGAAATTCCGGGTCAGGCGGCTTTTCGTGTCGTGGCCCTTCTCCTGGCCGATGATGGCAACCGGCTCGCCGTTGAAGCGGGCGAGCGCACTGATCACGGCCTGGTCCTCGGCAAATTTGCGGTCACCGGCAAGCGGCGTCAGGTCTGTGAACAGCGCCTTGACGTAGTCGAGACAGTGCGGCCGGTCAGGATGGCGGGCTACCTGCGTCTTCTGCCACGGGGTCAGGGATTTGTAGGCATCGCGCAAAGCGTCACGCGAACGCTTCTCCAGGCGGGTGATCTCATCGGCGACATCTACGGCTTCACCGGCCTCCGACAGCTTTTTCAGTTCAAGGATTTTGCCTTCGAGATCGGCGACGGGTTTTTCAAAATCAAGGTAGCTGTGCATTCGTACTCAAATCACTCGATTGGGGCGGCCGGATGACCGCAATTATGCACACGGGACCGGCCGTGCCTACCCGTGCTACATAATGCCAAGGCGTTCAATCGGCAAGCGGATGCAGGTCATGGACGAGCTGAATCAGGCGCTCTTCCAGAACATGGGTGTAAATCTGCGTCGTGGCAATATCGGCATGACCCAGCATCTGCTGGACGGAGCGCAGGTCTGCCCCGTTCTGCAACAAATGGCTGGCAAAGGCGTGGCGCAGAATATGCGGGGACACGGCTGATGCTGGCAAGCCTGCCCGCGCGGCGAGCGCTTTCAGGTCGCGGGCGAAAACCTGGCGCTGCAGGTGGCCGCTGCGCGATGGCGACGGAAAAAGCCACGGATTGTCGGCGCTGCCGGCCATAAGGCTGCGCTCTTTCAGCCAGCGGTCGACGGCGCCAGCTGCCTTTTTTGAGACCGGTACCAGCCTTTCCTTGCTGCCCTTGCCGCGGACGATGAAAAAGCGCTCTCCCGGCCGGATCACTGACACCGGAAGCGAAACAAGCTCCGATACACGCAGGCCCGTCGCATAAAGCAGTTCGACCAGTGTGTGCAGGCGAACAGCAGCCAGACGCGTCCGTGGTTTGTCGTCTGCGGCCGCTGCCTCGTCGGCCGCAAGGTTTAAAAGGCCGGTGACATCCTTCAGCGCCAGCGTCTTTGGCAACGGCCGTGACTGTTTGGGAGAATCGACTACCGAGGTGGGATCGTCTGGCCTCTTGTTCTCGGTCAGCAGGAACCGGAAGAACTGCTTTAGCGCCGACAGCTTTCGCGCCTGGGTCGAGGGAGCGAAATTCCGTGCGGTAATGTCCGACATGTAGGCGCGTATGTCATCGGGAACGGCATCTGCCAGACTGCCGGCGCCAAGGAATTCGCGTGCGTCGTCGAGGTCGCGGCGGTAGGCGTCGAGCGTGTTCATGGAAGATCCGCGCTCGGCGCTCATCATCTCAAGAAAGGAACCGATGAGGCGGGCATCCTTGTCAGCCATGACTCGGGATCAGTTCTTCGGATTGATCTTGTCAACGGGAATGCGCACGGTCATTTCACCGGTTTTCGGCTCGACATAGTGAACCAGTGCGAACATGGCGCCATACCCAATACCTGCCAGAATGGCGAGAAATACAATCAGTCGGATCAGTGTAGGCATTCGATTTCGTAAATCCCAGTTCCTTGATCCTTGTTCCGGCTGTTCCGTTATGGGGTGATGGTGGTTTCTTTGCAAGGCTTGAGATGAGCCGGGCAGGGGGCAGGACGCTTGACGGGTGATGCGATATGATGTCGAAACGCGGCAGCAGGCGCGGTTCGTCTGGAAACAGGAGAAATGGAAAGCGTGGATCCGGCGTCAATAAAACAGAAACTTGGCCAAAGATCGATCGTGCTGGTCGGCTTGATGGGTGCAGGCAAGACGGCGATCGGGCGGAAGGTCGCAGCGATGACCGGCCTCAATTTTGTCGACAGCGATCACGAGATCGAGGCGGTCTCACGCATGTCGGTCGCGGATCTGTTCGAAACCTATGGCGAAGCGGAATTCCGTTCGCTGGAAATGCGCGTATTGTCGCGTATGCTGGAAGATGGCCCGCAAATCCTGGCGACCGGCGGAGGTGCGTTCATGAACAGGGCGACTCGCGAGGCCATTGCGCAACAAGGCATCAGCGTCTGGCTGAAGGCCGACCTGGATGTGCTGATGGAACGGGTGTCGCGCAAACAGCACCGTCCGCTGCTGCAGACAGCCGACCCAAGGGCGGTGATGCGCGGACTTCTTGAAAAGCGGTATCCGGTCTACCAGTTGGCCGACGTGACGGTACAATCGCGCGATGTGCCAAAGGAACAGATAGCCGAGGAGCTTGTTGACGCCTTGAACGCCTTTTTTGACAGCCCGGCCGCGCAGGAGCGCGAGGCGGAGACGCAATGAACGACGCAGCTCCATTGACCAGTCCGGCCGCTTCGCTGACCGTTGATCTCGGTTCGCGTGCCTATGAGATCCTCATCGGGCCCGGGCTGCTGACTGAGACCGGAAGGCGGCTGGCGCAACTGCTGCCGGGTGCGCGTGCGATGATCGTCACCGACAAAAATGTCGGCAAACAGCATCTGGAAACCGTGGTGCAAAGTCTGCGGAAGGCCGGTGGAGATCCTGCCGTTCTGGTACTGCCTGCAGGAGAACGCACCAAAAGCTTCGGGCATCTCGAGGAAACCGTCAACGCGATCCTTGCAGCAAAACTCGAGCGCGGCGATGCCGTTATTGCGCTCGGCGGTGGTGTCGTCGGCGACTTGACCGGATTTGCATCAGGCATTGCGCGCCGCGGCATGCAATTCATCCAGCTTCCGACATCGCTTCTGGCGCAGGTGGATTCGTCCGTCGGCGGCAAGACCGGCATCAATACGGTACTGGGCAAAAACCTGGCCGGCGTGTTCCACCAACCTGCCATTGTCATTGCCGATACGGCTGTTCTCGATACCCTGCCAGCGCGCGAATTTCGTGCCGGTTACGCCGAAATCGTCAAATACGGGCTGATTGACAGGCCGGACTTCTTCGACTGGCTGGAGGCCAACCGCGAGGCGGTATTTGCCGGCGGCGATGAACGGGTTCACGCGATTGCCGAATCCTGCCGCGCCAAGGCGGATGTGGTCAGACGCGACGAATTCGAGGCCGGCGAGCGGGCATTGCTCAATCTCGGGCACACATTCGGCCATGCACTTGAAGCGGCAACCGGTTTCGACGCCAGCCGAATAGTTCACGGGGAGGGTGTTGCCATCGGCATGGTTTTGGCGCACCGGTTCTCTGCGCGCATGAACCTGGCCAGCCCCGACGACGCGGACCGCGTATCCCGCCATCTGGCGGTTGCAGGGTTGCCGGTGTCGCTGGCCGATATCCCCGGCGGTCTGCCGCCTGCGGATGCCTTGTTGGGCTTTATCGCCCAGGACAAGAAGGTGACGCGCGGCGCGTTGACCTTCATATTGACGCGTGGAATAGGCCAGGCCTTTGTGGCGCATGACGTTCCACCGTCGGAAGTGTTGGCTTTTTTGCAGGAGAACCATCCCGGATGACAACAGCGATGTGGATAATTTGTGGTGCGATTTTACTGCTGGTGGTGATGTCCGGTTTCTTTTCCGGTTCGGAGACCGCGCTGACTGCAACGTCACGGGCGCGGATGCATTCCCTTGAACGGGGCGGCAACCGGAAGGCCCGAATGGTCAACCAGTTGATCAAACGGCGCGACCGCCTGATCGGTGCACTGCTGATCGGCAACAATCTCGTCAATATCCTGGCCTCGGCGCTGGCAACATCACTGTTCCTGACCTTTTTTGGTGAAGCCGGTGTAGCCTATGCGACGCTGGCGATGACCGTTGTTCTCGTTGTCTTTTCCGAGGTGCTGCCGAAGTCGTGGGCGATTTCGAATCCGGATCGGTTCTCGTTGGCCGTGGTGCCGGCGGTGCGTGCATTCGTTGCAGTCACGGGGCCCTTGTCGTCCGGGGTCAACCGGTTTGTGCGCTGGTTCCTGCACCTGTTCGGCGTCGACCTCAGCGAGACGCGTTTCATGCTTTCGGGCCATGACGAGCTGCGCAGCACAGTGGAGGTTCTGCACCGCGAGGGTTCTGTGTTCAAGCAGGACCGCGACCGGATGGGCGGGCTGCTCGACCTGCGCGAGCTTGAAGTGTCCGACATCATGATTCACCGGACATCGATGCGCCTGGTCTGTGCCGATGACCCGGCCGATGCCGTGGTGCGTGAAATCCTTGAAAGTCCCTACACGAGGATGCCGGTGTGGCGCGGGTCGTCCGACAACATCATCGGCGTCATCCATGCCAAGGATGTGCTGCGCGCCCTGCAGGAGGTTGGCAATGATCCGGCAAAGATGGATATCGGCAAGGTTGCCAATCCACCGTGGTTTGTGCCCGACACGACATCGCTTCAGGACCAGTTGAACGCGTTTTTGCGGCGCAAGGCACACATCGCCATCGTCGTCGACGAATATGGCGAGGTCGAAGGCCTGGTGACTCTTGAGGATATCCTTGAGGAGATTGTCGGCGAGATTGCCGACGAACATGACGACGAAGTCTCTGGTGTCAAGCACGAGGCAGACGGTTCGGTGGTTGTCGAGGGCAATGTACCGATCCGCGATCTCAACAGGGCGCTTGACTGGAAGCTGCCCGACGAGGAGGCGACCACGATTGCCGGTCTTGTCATTCATGAAACCAAGACCATTCCCGATGAACGGCAGGCTTTCACCTATTACGGCAAGCGTTTCACCATCATGAAGCGCGAGAAGAACCGGATCACCAAACTGCGAATACGGTCAGTGGACAAGGCCTAGGCCGGCGGGCAGTCAGTCCGGCGAGTTTTTCAATAGCGACTGCGGTTTTCCGTCGCCGTGCAATCGGAGCGGAAATGGCGTCAGACATGGTGCCTTTCGAGCAGGTTTGCCCAGGCAGACCGGGCGAGCCGGAAGGCGTCGCCGCCGCCGAAAAGCTGATGGTGCCAGTTGGCTGCCATCCCGATGGCGTTGAGTTCGAAGGCGAGCTGGGCAGGGTCCGTTGACGGATCGACCGAACCTGATGCAATGGCAGCGCGGATGTTGAGGGCGAGGAGGTCGAGCCAATTGCGCATGGCCGACGCAACCGCATCCCGGACCATGCCCGGCCGGCCATCCATTTCGGCGGACGCGGAAGACAATATGCAGCCGCCATCAAACGTGCCGTCCTCCAGATAGGCCAGCCAGGCATCGCCGAGCGTGACAAGGCGCAAATATCCGCGCGGTGCCGCCCGGGACGGCCGGATGACCTTGTCGATCAGGATGTCGCGGGTACTTTCGAGAACCGCCAGCTGCAATTGCTCCTTGGAGCCGAATGTTGCGTGGACGGAGCTTTTTGCCGTGCCTGTGCGAGCGGCAAGATTGGCGATCGAAAGCCCCTCCAATCCCTCAACCGATGCCAGCTGGACCGCCTCGGCAATTACGCGTTGACGGGTTCTGGCGCCGCGCGCCCTGCGGCCGTCGCCAAGGTCCTCCGGTGATGACTGATGCTGCATTTGCGATGCTCCCGGTCAGGCTTGCAGGAAATTCCAAGCCATGCTAGTTAATTTGGACGAACGTTCGTATATATATCATAACAAGGATCGATTGCCATGCCCGATATAACAATAAATGGCTCGGATGGGCAGTTTTCGGCCTATCTGGCGATCCCGGAGGGCGGATCCGGCTCGGGTGTTTTGGTGATTCAGGAGATTTTCGGGGTCAACCGGGACATGCGCGATCACTGCAACCGGTTTGCCGGCGAAGGCTATTTTGCACTTTGTCCCGATCTTTTCTGGAGGCTTGAACCCGGTGTGCAACTGACCGATCGAAGTGACGCGGAGTGGAAGCGCGCCGCCGAGCTTTACCAGGCGCTTGATGTCGACAAGGCTGTCGGGGACCTGCAGGTTTCGCTTGCCCATTTGCGGAACATCGAAGGTTGCAGCGGCAGGGCCGGCAGCATCGGATTCTGCCTTGGCGGCCTGCTTGCCTATCTCATGGCGGCGCGGACTGACGCCGATTGCAATGCAGGCTACTACGGGGTCGGGATCGAGTCTCGGCTCGATGAAGCGCGAAATATCGGCAAGCCCACCATCCTGCACATTGCCGAGGAGGACCGCTTTGTCTCCAGGGACGCCCAACAGCAGATCAGGGACGGCCTGGAGGAAAACGCCAACGTCACGATCTACAGCTATCCCGGCATGGAACATGCCTTCGCCCGCCACAAGGGCACGCATTTCGACGCCGAGGCCGCGCGGATTGCCAATCAGCGAACGGCGGCGCTTTTTGCCGCAAACCTGTAAGGGCTTTCTACCACCTGGTTTCTTCGCCAGGAGCGGCGGGTTCGATTGCCAGCGCATGAACAGAGGCGGCGAGTTCTTCTGCCAGAACCTCGTTGACCGCGCGGTGGCGTGCGACCCGGTTCATACCGGCAAAACGGTCCGAGACCAGGCGGACCCGGAAATGGGTTTCGCCGGTGCCGTCGAAATGGGCCTGGTGGCCGGCATGAAGATGACTTTCATTGACAACTTCAAGGCGTTCGGGTTTGAAGGCTTCGCGAAGTTTCGCCTCCATGCTATCCTTGACGGTTCGTTGATCGGTCATGAGCAGGCTTTCTTCATTATTTTGACAGATTAATGGGCGATTCACCGGTTAGGACCGATACTATCTGATTGTCAATTCTTGTATCACGGCCGGAACTCCCCATAATCGGAATGTTATGAAACTGAATTCGAAATACTTTGACAGCATCCGGGTCAAGCCCGGTAAAAAAAGTTCCGCCAAGCCGGAAGTTCCGGGCTGCCAGTGGGACGACTGTGAAAAACCGGGGACCCACAAGGCGCCGGTCGGGCGCGGGCGCGAAGGCGAATACTTCCGCTTCTGCGTTGATCACGTGCGCCAATACAACAAGTCGTACAATTATTTCTCCGGCCTCGAGGATGGCGATGTCGCGCAATACCAGAAGGATGCGCTGACCGGGAATCGTCCGACATGGACGATGGGCACAAACGGCGATGCGAAATTCATTCCGCGTCCGGAAAGTGTGCGATCCGGAAGTGCCAGCTATTACAACCGGTTACGAAATCCGCACGGATTTGCCGGCGGTGCCGGCAGGGCACGCGCCAACCAGACGCGTCAGCGCAAGCTCAAGACACTGGAAAAGAAGGCTTTCGATACGCTGGGCCTGGATGATGGCGCCACCGAACTGGAAATCAAGGCGCGCTACAAGGAACTCGTCAAAATGCATCACCCGGACTCCAACGGAGGCGACCGTAAATCTGAAGACCGGTTTCGTGATGTTGTGCAAGCTTACCGGTTGCTGAAACAGGCCGGTTTCTGCTAGTCGACTTCGTAATTCCGCAAAACGCCAAATCACGCGGACGGCTGATGCCGATTCGGTAGTCCGTTGCTGGAGGTATGATGAACAAGGTCGAGCGCGACATCGCCAATCTTCCGGACACAACCGTGTCCATAAAAAAATTGTTCGGCTTTGATTCCGACATGGTAGTTCCGGCCTACTCGGTGGCCGACGAGAAGGTGCCGGATCTCGATCCCGACTATCTTTTCGACAAGCAGACCACGCTGGCGATCCTTTCGGGTTTTGCCTACAACCGCCGTGTCATGGTGTCGGGCTATCACGGCACGGGAAAATCGACCCATATCGAGCAGGTTGCGGCCCGGCTCAACTGGCCGTGTGTTCGTGTCAATCTCGACAGTCACGTCAGCCGTATCGACCTCGTCGGCAAGGACGCGATCGTGCTCAAGGACGGCCAGCAGGTCACCGAGTTCCGCGATGGAATATTGCCATGGGCATACCAGAACAACGTGGCGCTGGTATTTGACGAATATGACGCGGGTCGGCCGGATGTGATGTTCGTGATCCAGCGGGTTCTGGAATCATCAGGCCGCCTGACGCTGCTCGACCAGTCACGGGTCATCCGCCCGCATCCGGCCTTCCGCCTGTTTGCCACCGCAAACACGATCGGCCTCGGCGATACGACGGGGCTTTATCACGGGACCCAGCAGATCAACCAGGCGCAGATGGACCGCTGGTCGATCGTGACGACGCTGAACTACCTGCCGCACGATGACGAGGTGGCCATCGTGCTCGCCAAGGCGAAACACTACCAGAATGAAAAAGGCCGCGAGACCGTCAACAAGATGGTCCGGGTTGCCGACATGACCCGCTCGGCGTTCATGAATGGAGACCTTTCGACGGTCATGAGCCCGCGCACGGTCATCATGTGGGCGGAAAATGCCGAGATTTTCGGAGATGTCGGTTTCGCGTTCCGGCTGACATTCCTCAACAAGTGTGATGAACTGGAACGGGCGGTCGTTGCCGAATTCTATCAACGCGCTTTTGGTGAGGAACTGCCGGAATCAGCCGCCAATGTCGTGTTGAGCTGACGCGGCAATGGCAGGTCCCGGAGACAACACACGTGCAAGAACCAAGGCGGTCGCCGACAGCGAGCCGCTGAAGCGCGCGATCGGCATGTGTGTGCGGGCGATCGCCGGTGACCACGATCTCGAAGTCAGTTTTGCAAAGGAAAAGCCGGCACTGACCGGCAATGTTGCGCGGCTTCCAGACTTTGCAAAAAAGCCGAGCCGCAACGATATTTCGGTATCGCGCGGCATTGGAGATTCCATGGCGCTGCGGCGTGCCTGTCACGATATCCGCACACATAGCGCCCTTGCGCCACCGGGGCAGCAGGCGCGCGCGATTTTTGACGCGGTCGAGCAGGCACGTGTCGAATCGATAGGTGCGAACCGGATGGCAGGCGTTGCCGACAATATCGATTCGATGCTCGAGGAGCGTTACCTGAAAGCCAATCTGGCAACGGTAGCCGACCGCGGTGATGCACCTGTTGAAGAAGCAATCGCGATGCTGGTGCGCGAAAAGCTGACCGGCCGGCCGGTGCCGCGAACAGGAGAGAAGGTCGTTGACCTGTGGCGCGACTGGATCGAGGAGAAGGCGGGCGATGATCTTGAGGGCCTGACCGGCAAGCTCGAGGACCAGGACGCGTTTGCCCGTGTCGTGCGCTCGATGCTGGCGTCGATGGAGCTTGCAGACGAGTTGGGCGACGACGAGCCGACCGACGAAAATGAAGAGGATTCGGACGACCAGCCGCAGGGCGACGATGCGTCCGACGAAGACGGCGAGGACCAGCAGGGGTCCGAGGAGGCCGAGAGCGAGGAGACCGAATCGTCCGGCGAGGATCAGGAAGCCGGTGAATCGGAAACCATGGAGGCCGACGCCGATGAGTTCGATGATGATGACGCCGATTCCGAGACGCCGGGTGAGGCAAAGCGCCCGGACCCCTCGCCCTTCGACCTGTCACCTGAAATCGATTACAAGATCTATACCAGCGCCTTTGACGAGATTGTCGGTGCAGAGGAGTTGTGCGACGAGGAGGAACTCAACCGTCTGCGCGCGTTCCTCGACAAGCAGCTTGCCAACCTGCAGGGCGTTGTCGGGCGCCTGGCAAACCGGCTCCAGCGCCGCCTCATGGCGCAACAGAACCGGTCGTGGGATTTCGACCTCGAGGAAGGCTATCTCGATCCGGCGCGGCTGCACCGCATCATCATCGATCCGATGCAGCCGCTGTCCTACAAACAGGAACGCGACACCGACTTCCGCGATACGGTTGTCACGCTTTTGCTCGACAATTCAGGCTCGATGCGCGGGCGGCCGATAACGGTAGCGGCGACATGTGCCGATATCCTGGCGCGGACGCTGGAGCGTTGCGGCGTGCGCGTCGAGATCCTCGGCTTTACCACGCGCGCCTGGAAGGGCGGGCAGGCGCGCGAGAAATGGCTGAAGGACGGCAAACCGGCGACACCCGGCCGGCTCAACGATTTGAGGCACATCATCTACAAGTCTGCCGATGCGCCGTGGCGGCGTGCGCGGCGTAATCTCGGCCTGATGATGCGCGAGGGGCTTTTGAAGGAAAACATCGACGGCGAGGCCCTGCTTTGGGCGCACCGGCGGCTGGTCGCACGGTCCGAACAGCGGCGCATCCTGATGATGATATCCGACGGCGCGCCGGTCGATGATTCCACCCTTTCGGTCAATCCGGGCAACTACCTGGAACGGCATCTGCGTGCGGTCATCGAAATGATCGAAACCCGCTCACCTGTCGAATTGATTGCCATCGGTATTGGCCATGATGTTACCAGATACTACCAGCGTGCGGTGACCATTATCGATGCCGAGGAACTGGCGGGCGCGATGACCGAACAGCTTGCCAGCCTGTTTGAAGAACAGGGCCAAGGACCGCGCAGGGCCGGAGGAATGCGCCGTGCCGGCTGAGTTTGGCCGGCTCGTTCGCCGCGCGATCTTTGCGTGTGCCATCGCAACGGGTGCCGCTTTTTCCCAACCGAACAATCCGGCGGCGGCACAGGTTATCGAAACGGCTGAAATCGCCGCGCGACCCATCTCACGCTTCAAGATCGGATCGGACGAGATCCGTTTCGGATCGCTGGAATTTGCCGGCGGATTGGAAATGTGGTCGTCAAACCCCGATTTCGGCGGATTGTCGGGCTTCCGGTTTGTCGAGGCCGGGACCCGGTTCATGGCTGTGGCCGACACAGGGTTCCTGGTTTCAGGCACCATTGTCCGTGATGACGCGGGCATGCCGGCAGGTATTGGCTCCTTCCGGCTTCGCTCCATTGCCGAACTGGAAGGCCGCGACAGCGTCAGCAAATGGGAAACCGATGCAGAGGGGATGGCTTTCAAGGGCGGCCGGCTGTTGATTGCCTATGAGCGCGATCACCGGATCACCGAATACACGACCGGTTCAGGCGATCTTGAAGCCCATCCGGTGCGCAACCTCGATTTTCTCGTGCCGGTCCGCGAATTGCGCCGCAATCGCGGGTTTGAAACCATTGCCGTTGCCCCGCCGGGCAATGCGCATGAAGGCATGGTCGTTGCCGTTACCGAAAAGAGCCTCGACAGGAAAGGCAACATTTTCGCGGCGGTGATCGCTGGCGAGGGAAGGGGTGTGTTCACCATTGCCCGCCACGACGAGTTCGACATTACCGATGGTGCTTTTCTGCCCGGCGGCGACCTGCTGCTGCTGGAACGCAATTTCCGCATTGCCACCGGCGTGAAAGTGCGTCTTCGTCGCATCGACGGATCGCAATTGAAGAAGGGCCGTATTGCAGACGGGCAAATTCTTCTGTCCGCCGACATGGGATACCAGATCGACAATATGGAAGGTCTGGATGTCTGGCAACGCGGTGACGGCGCGACAATGGTGTCGCTTGTCTCTGACGACAACAAGTCGATGCTGCAGCGCAATCTCTATCTTGAATTCAGGCTGCTGGATTAGCTCTGTTCAAGACGCGGGCGCCGAATCAACCGGGCGCAGCAGGGTGAGCAGCGCGCCATAGGGTGCGAGCATCATCAGGCCAACCAGCATTTTCACGCAGAAATCACCGAATGCAAGGGATACCCATAGCGGAACCTCGGCGCCGAACAGCGTTACCGCAAAGCCGAGCGACCCGTCCTCGCGGCCAAGGGCCGTGTCCAGGAATGCAAACCGGGCGGCAAATGCAAGCGAGAAGAACAGAAGCGTGTCGATCACCGAGCCGAGGATTGTCGAAATCAGCGGCGCCTTCCACCAGCTTTGCCGGCGCAGGCGGTCGAAGACCGACGCATCGAGCAACTGGGCCAGAAGGAATGCCGATCCGGATGCAAAGGCGATGCGCGGCGTTGCTAGCCACACCGACAGGGCGACGGCAATCGCAAAGCCGGCAAGAATGACGCGGCGGGCTGCATCCGGTCCGTAGCGCCGGTTGGTCAGATCGTTGACGAGAAAGGCGACCGGATAGGTAAATGCGCCCCACGTCAGCAGTTCGCCAAGGCCGAAATGGGCAAACGGGTACTGAACGAGCCAGTTGGATGCGGCAACGACAAGTGCCATTGCGGCGATGAACGGGAAAACGGACCTGGAAAGAGGCATTTTTTTATCCTGGGTGATGGAACCAGCGAAAAGGATGCAGCGGCGCTAGCTGCTGCCCGGTACCGTCAGGCAGTCGCCTGTTCGGCAAGTTTCCTGGCAACCTGCTTTTTGACGAGACGGGCGCGTTGCGACAATTCGGCGTCGCTCGCCTTTGCCAGATAGGCGTCAAGTCCGCCGCGGTGTTCGACGGTGCGCAGCGCGGACGCGGAGACGCGCAACCGGAAACTCTGGCCAAGGGCTTCCGACGCCAGCGTCACGCTGACAAGATTGGGAAGGAAGCGGCGGCGCGTGCGGTTGTTGGCATGGCTGACATTGTTGCCGGTCATCACGGCCTTGCCGGACAATTCACATACACGGGACATTGGTTCTAACCTCTGTTTCTGCGCGCCGGGAACACGGTCACAGTCACCACCTTGGCGGCGCGCGATACAGTTCCACGGCGTAACGGGAATTCGCCGGATGCATTAGTCGCAAAGCGGGCAGGCTGTCAAGCCGTGCAAAGCGTTGGCGGCTTCAGCCGGCCACGAGAATCTGCCAGGCGATCACCATCAGGCATAGCCATGCCACCGTGAAGATCAGGGTCCGCGCCATGAAATGCGCAAATCCTGCAATGAAGATAATTGCATGGGCGATGCGTGCCCAAAAGAAGACGGCCGCGGCCATCTGCGTTGCACCGTTTGAAACGCCGGCAAGATGAGCAACCAGAACGAGGCCTGCAAAGGCGCCGAACTGTTCGACAAGGTTGATGTGGGCGCGATTGGCGCGGCGTACCCAGTCCGGGTATTTGTCGATATCGCGCAGCTTTTTGTAATCATCAACGGTCAGCGGACCGCCGTTCATGACCTGACCGACGATGTTCGGTATCCATAGTACCGCCAGCAGGACCGATGACAGGAACAAGTACCAAAGTTCAGGTGTCATAGCGCAAATCCCTCCCGATTGCCTGTTATGCCCGGCAATATAGCATCATTTTATACAATCGAGTATCAGACGTTTGTGATTGCGTGATTACCTGCGTTCCAGGCGGTCGATGAACCACTGGGTCAGACGGCGCCAAACCTCGTCCTTTTCGACGGCATCCTCGATACCGTGATCGAGGTTCGGATTATCGTTGACCTCGATGACATAGACCCCGTCGGGCGTTTCCTTGACATCAACGCCATACAAACCGTCGCCAATGACGCGCGCGGCACGCAATGCGGTATCGAGTACCAGCGGCGGCGTTTCGGCAATCGGAACGGCGCGAAATCCGCCCTCCAGCGGTTTCTTGCCATCGCGGTGATGCACAATCTGCCAGTGTTTGCGTGCCATCAGGTACTGGACCGAAAACAGGAGCTGGCCGCCAAGGACGCCGATCCTCCAGTCGAACTCTGTGGGCATGAATTTCTGGGCAAGCAGGAGATCGGTCTCGTCAAACAGTTTTTCGGTTCGAGATTTCAGTTCAGACGGATTGCTGACCTTGAATACGCCGCGCGAAAACGATGAGTCGGGAATCTTCACGACCACGGGAAAGCCGAGCGTATCCTCGATATCCGCCAGGTCTTCGATACCGGACAGGACCTTGGCTGGCGGCACGGCGATCGCGTTGGCGATCATGATCTCGTTCAGGAATACCTTGTTGGTGCAGCGCAGCATGGAGACCGGATCATCAATTACCGGCATGCCCTCCTGCTGCGCGCGCCGGGCAAACCGGTATGTGTGATTTGACGGCGATGTCGTCTCGCGGATGAAAAGGGCATCGAAGTTGGCCAGGCGCGGCAGGTCCTTGCGCGTGATCGGCTCGACGTCGGCGCCCATGGCTTGTGCGACGCGTGCCCAGTGCTTGAGCGAAGCGACGGAGGACGGCGGCAACTGCTCGCCCGAATCTATCAGGGTGGCAAATGTATAACGCGCAGGCGTTTTGACCTTTGGATCGCGCCAGCTGCGCCGTGAGTACCGGTCAAGGGCACTGTAAAACCTTGTCCATTCCGCTTCGCCAAACTTGGCGTGACTGGCAAACTCGATCTTGCGGATCCGGGTCCACTCCCCTGCCTGAAAGGTGACCTTCAGTGCCGGTGCCCTGAACCAGTCAAACAACTGGCGGCCGAAGCGCTCGAGCTTGGCATCGTCGACCTGGCCAAACATGACAAGGATGGAGGATGGCACTGCAGCGCCGCCGTTTAGCACCCGGTTCAGGCTGTCCTCGAGTTCGGGCAGGGCATTGGCGTAGAGTTCGCGGGCGGAAAGGTCGACGATGGTCTCGACCGACGGAATGACGCGATGGCCGCGCGCGGCCGCCAGCAGGGATGCATAGTAGCCGCGGCTTTGATAGGCGTAGGAACGCGACAGGTTTATGACACCATGCTGGCCGGAGGCAAACGGTTCCGGGCGTGCCAGGTAGCTTCGTACCGGCAAAACCTTCAAACCAGTCTTGCCGTGGTCAATGTCGGCGAGTTTGCCGACGAGCAAAACCCAGTTGGTCATAATGCGGACGCCTTCAAAAACACCGCGGCGCGCAATCCTGATTTTCCGAACCGGGCCATGCGCTCGAACACGGCATAGGGGATCGGAAGATTTGCAGCGTCCGTTGCTGTCTCGTTGTGATCTTCCTCAACCCACGGATCGTGAATGATGACATGATGCCCGTCATCACCGTGCACCAAGACCCAATGGGGTACTTTCTTGGCAAACATCCGGAAGCCGGACACAAGAACAATCGCCAATCCGCCATCAGCCATTTCCTGGCGCAGTTCGGCCATGGAAAAGTCCCGTATTTCCGTGCGAATGCCGTGATTTTCTGCCTGCTGGCGCAAATCTTCCTGCGCCAGGCGCATGACCCGCCGCTTTTCGGCACTTCGAACAGATTCAAGAAACAGCGGCCCCTTGTGCGAAGTGACTATGCGGGCGGCCAATCCGTGCTTTGCGGCACTTACCGCCAGCCCGTAAGGTTCGCAACCGCCGGGCCCCGATTGCATGAAGATCGTTGTTGACTGTCTCCACAGCCGGATTTCGGCAACCGGGTTCATCACCGTTCCGGGGATGAAGGCGGCAAATGCCATCAGCAGGCAGGCCGGGCCACAGGTGAAGTCCTCCGTCTGCTCGTAATAGGGAACACGCGATGATGCGAGGGTCCCGATTTTCAGCAGTTTTTCAAAACGCAGGGCATCGGCATGATCGCTGTAGTAGTCCTCGTGGCGTCCAATGGGGTGATAGCCATTGGCCTGGTAAAACCGGATTGCCCTTTCATTGTCGGCGCGAACTTCGAGTCGCAGCAGGATCCGGTCGTGGCCAAAGGCGCTTTGTTCGGCTGCCTCCAGCAACAATTTGCCGATACCGGTCTGCCGCAGTGCCGGGTCGACGGCGATCGAATAGAGGCGTGCCAGCGATGTGCCGGCCCGAAACAGGATCATCGCATAGCCGGCCAGTTTGCCCCCGATTTCCGCGACGATTGTTTCCGCAGTGGGCCGTGACAACAGGTAACGGAACGAACGCCGGGAAATCCGGTCGGCTGGAAAAGCGGCTACTTCCAATGTTGTCAATGCATCGAGATCGCCACTGTCTGCAAGGCGCAGGGCAGGTGCGGGATCGGAAAGGTCAGTTGTTTTCAGGGTCGGTTTCGGCATTCATAGCCAGTTTGAATACAATTCCCAGAACCCAAAGGCAAAGCAGGGTTGCTATCACCGCTAATATCACCGTTGGTATTTTCGACAAGTGAAAATATCCCGCCACCGCCCATACGGTAATGGTCGATGTTGCAACAATCTCGGTCATGACAAACAACGTCACTGAAATAGCCCCGAGAACTGTGTAGAAGGTGACAATGCGCTGCACTTCGCCGGTTTTTGCAGCAATGGTCCCGGGTTGGCTCAATAGCGGCTCCATGCGGAGACTCCCAAAAAACGGCCACATCACTTGCGGCCGGACGGTGCGGATTGTCGCGCGGATTCCGCTTTTTTCAAGGCAGAAAAAGATAATGTGCAGCAATTTCGGCGGACCGGGCGCTCAGCCGGATTTGCATGGAACGGTGGCTGATTTCGGTCTATATTCTTGAAAATGCCGGATTTGCCCGCAATATCGGGGCGGGGACACATGTATAGGGACAATTCCCGGAGTATGCCATGTTTTCAAGGTATGTATTGGCTACCGCGCTGGTTTTTGCGCCGATTGCCGCACCCGGTGCCGCCGAAGCACAGAAATTCAGTACGGTCTACCAGATTTCGCTGTTCGGATTGCCGATAGCCAAATCCAGCTTTTCCGGACAAATCAACGGCACGGATTTCATCATCGACGGCGCGCTGAGAAGTTCGGGCATTGCACGGGTGTTTGACGACACCCATGGAACCACCAAGGTCAGCGGCTATGTCGAAAATGCGTCACTGGTGCCCATCAGCTATTTGCTGAATTACCGCTCCGGCAAAAAAAACAAGAGCACCCTGATCGGGTTTTCCGGGGGTACCGTGACCAAGACCGTTAACACTCCCGAACTCAAAATACGGAAACAGGGATGGATACCGGTCGCCAAGGATGACCTGACGCGGGTTGGCGATCCGCTGACGTCGACCCTGGTCAAGGCGGACGGTCTTCGCGACGTATGCAATCGCACTATCCGCATCTATGACGGGGAAATGCGCTCCGATCTGAAACTCTCCTATGCCGGGATCAAGCCGTTCTCGACACGTGGTTTTTCGGGCGACGTGGTCAAATGCAATGCCCGGTTCATCCCGGTCTCTGGCTACCGCAAGGGCAGTTCGGGCACAGAATACCTGCGGAGCAAAAGCCGGATGAATGTGACATTCGCACCGCTTGGCGCCACCGGCGTCTTTGCGCCGGTCATGGCTTCCATCGGCACAAAAATCGGAACAATACAGATCCGGGCGACACGGTTCGGCACCGTAAACTGACAACCGGCCGTGGCAGGGGGGCACATGGGACGCGCGACGCTGGGCGGTTTTGCCGCGGTCTTTATGTGGGCGCTGCTGGCGTTGCTTACCGATGCCACGGGCGCCGTACCGCCGTTTCTGCTGGCCGGACTGGCATTTTCCGCAGGAACGCTTGTCGGTGTCGCTTACCTGTGGCGCAGTCGCGGACTGCGCAAGCTACCGGACATTCCCCTTGCCGCATGGATCACCGGGGTTGCCGGCCTGTTCGGCTATCATTTTTTCTATTTCACGGCGTTGCGCAACGCGCCTGCAGTGGAGGCCAGCCTGATTGCCTATCTTTGGCCGCTTCTGATCGTGCTCGGCTCTGCGTTTTTGCCCGGTGAGGTTTTGCGCTGGCACCACATTGCCGGCGCGCTGCTTGGACTGGCAGGGGCTGCACTGATCGTTACCGGCGGCAAGGGATTTGCCTTTGATGCCCGCTTCGGGTTCGGCTATGCGATGGCCGGGCTGTGTGCGTTGACGTGGTCTGCCTACTCACTGGTGTCGCGGCGGTTTGCGTCGACGCCGAGCAGTGCGGTGACCGGGTTTTGTGCCGCAACGGCAGCCTTGTCGTTTACCTGCCACTTGCTGCTCGAGGAAACGGTCTGGCCATCCGGTGTCACAGAGTGGCTGGCGGTTGCCGGCCTCGGGCTGATGCCGGTCGGCGCCGCGTTCTATTTCTGGGACCATGGCGTCAAACACGGCAACATCCAGGTGATCGGAGCAGCCAGCTATGCGGCACCGCTGTTGTCGACCCTTGTCCTGATCGCCGCCGGACGGGCCGAACCGACGGTTACGCTGGCGGTTGCCTGCCTGCTGATAACCGGAGGCGCGGTTCTTGCGGCCCGGGACCTGATCGGGCGGCTTCCGGCCGTAGCGGATGGCGGACAGAGCTGATGCCGTTTGCAGGCGGGATTACGGGAACCGAAAACGGCACATTGCTGCTGTCGGTGCTTTCGGCGGTCACCTATCTCTACCTGGTTTCGCGCCCTCCCGAGTTGAAGCGTGCGATCATCAAGACCCTCGGCGTCGGGCTGCTGGCCGTGTTGGCAATTGAGGCGGATGGTCCCGCTTTCCTGATTACGGCACTGGGTTTTGGCGCTGGCGGCGATTTCTTTCTGGCATTTACCGGAGAGCGGATGTTTCTGGCGGGCCTGGTCAGTTTTCTGATCGCTCATATCGCCTATATCGTGCTGTTTTTGCAGGACGCCGGTTCCGAGCCGCCGTTTTTTGACTGGCAGATGTGGCGGCTTGTCCTTCTGGTGCTGCTGGCGGTGCACGGGGCGGTAATGGCAGTGCGCCTGTGGCGGGCGGTTCCAGGTGATTTGCGGTTGCCGGTCATGGTCTACATCGCCGCAATCATGGTGATGGTTG
>JAHEGF010000227.1 GCA_024645155.1 Phyllobacteriaceae bacterium
GTTCGTCCAACAACATGACCGCCGGATTCATAGCCAGCGCACGCGCAATCGCGACCCGCTGTTTCATACCGCCCGACAATTGCCGCGGAAGGGCATTCCGAAAATCCGATAGTTTGGTACGCGCCAGAACATCGTCCAGTGTTGCTTCCGCGCTTCTGCCGCGTATGCCGTGATCTTCCAGAACCAGCGTCACGTTCCCAGCCACCGTGCGCCAGGGGAGCAGCGCGAAATCCTGAAAAACATATGTCAGCGGGTTCAGGCAGTCCTCAGGTACGCTTCCGGATTGAAGCACATTCCCTTCGCTCGGCCGTTCCAGCCCGCCCGCGAGACGCAGAAGCGTCGATTTTCCACAGCCGGATGGCCCGATAATGCACAACAAGCGCCCGGCCGGAATGCGCAGCGATACGTCCTCCAGCACCGTCATTTCTCCGTAACGGTGCGTGATGCGGTCTAGGATGAGTTCCATGCGTCGAGGAGGCGGTTTGGCGCCGCCTCCGTCTTTCCACTACAACAGCGACACGTAAGTCGAATCGACAAGCATCTCCATCGTGATGTTTTCCTTAATCAAACCTTCCGTCTTGAACCATTCTACCTGATCTGTAACGGACTCCATGTTCAGCGATGCATCTGCGTTGATCCGCATCGACCCGTTAATGATCGACGGCGCCGCTTTTTCATAGGGCCGGTCGGCATAGACGTACTTGTGGATCAATTTCACCATCGCTTCTTCGGCGTCGGGCCCGGCGGTTTTGTCGACCAGCGCGGCGTTGAAGTCCTGTGCTCCGCGCGAAAAGGCGCGCAGGAAACCCTCGGTTTGGGCACGCTGGTTGGTCGCGTTCTCGGTCGAGGTGAAAATGGTCGTCACCTGATAGTCAGGAAGGTAATCGGCAACATCGCCGATGATATGCACAGCCCCCGAGGCCGCCAGCGGCTTCGCAATATGCGGCACGATAGTCCAGGCGTCGATCTGCCCCGACTTTAGGGCGCCAATGATTGCACCGACCTTTTGCAGCGGTTTGAAACTGACCGTTGCATTTTCCGCCATCGCGATCCGCGAACCCATGTAGTGGAAGGACGATCCCGGTTGCGTGATGCCAAACGTCTTTCCGTCCAGCATCGCCGGCGCGTTCAGCCCGGCCTGAAAAGCGGCGTCCGATGCGAGGATCTTCTGACCGTCAATGCCCTTTTCCTCGCGCAGAGCGCCGCCGATAATCTTTGTGGCGCCTTTTTCCGCCAAGCTAATCAGCCCGCCGGAGATCGCCGTAACCCCGTAATCGGCATCGCCAGAGGCGATGGCCACGGCCATTGGCTGCGCCGCTTCGAAGAACTTGAACTCAACATCCAGACCTTCGTCGGCAAAAAAGCCCCGTTCGTAAGCGACGAAGCTGGCCGCATGACTGGTAAAGCGCAGCGCTCCGACTGTGATCTTGGTATTTGCCATTGCCGGCACGGGCAACATCGGCAGGGTCGCCGCTCCCCCGATCAATCCGAACGTTCCACGGCGCGTGTAACCTGTCATTTGTGCTCCTCCCGATTGTTGCGCGTTTTGCGCCAGTCTTCTCACCCGAACAGGTTAGGGCGCATTGGTATCACCGTGCAAACGTTATCCCCACTCCAAGGCGCGCAAAACAGGAATGTTTCGCCCTATCCTGTCAGCAATTTCAACCCTTGGGTGACGTCTGATCTAACAGCAAGACGCAGGCCGGGTTCGTCCCCGGCCTTGAGCGCGGCGATCATCAGCTTGTGAAAATGCGGCGGATCGGTTCGCCGCAGCCGGCCGTAAAGGGCCCGCATGGTTGGCCCGAGTTGCAGCCAGACCGTTTCGGCCATCGCCAGCATCGCAGGCGCCTGCGCGCGCAAGTAGAGGGTGCGGTGGAACTCAAGATTGCTGCGAATGTATCCGACGGCATCTCGATTCGAAATGTAGTCGGAAATCGACGCGTTGATGGTCTGCAAGCGTTCGATCAGCGCAATATGCGCTCTCGGCAGCGCCCGGCTGGCCAGTTCAACCTCAATCAGAGCCCGCAGCGCTGCAAGTTCCTCGATCCGTTCGTTGCTGAGTTCCGGTGTAGATACTCGACCGGAGCTGGACAGGAACAGAGCGCCTTCGGCCACCAGCCGCCGCGCGGCCTCTCGTGCGGGAGTCATCGACACGCCGTATTCCTTGCCAATGCCGCGCAGCGTCAGCGCCTGTCCGGGCGCAATCTCGCCATGCATGATCCGGGAGCGCAGAGAACGATAAACTCTGTCATGAGCCGACGGTGTGGCGTCCGCTGGCTTGGGATTGATAATCATATTTCAACTGTGATCACATCCACCGGTAGCGTCAAGTCGGCCCCATCAGCCCGGCAGGCCAGCTTGGCGGAGCGCCCGCTCCAGGCGCGCAAGGATTTCACCCTCGCGATAGGGGTAAATGTCGGGCACATTTGCAATCGTAATCCCAGGCTGCAGCGCAAGCGCCTCCAACACCTCCCATTCGGCGTCTTCAGTCCGGCCCAACTCTGCAAGGATCGCAGCATGCATCAGTCGCATGCGCAGGGCCTCGGGATTTCTTTCCAGCCCCTCAACGCTAAGCGCCATAGCCTCTTCAAGTTTTCCGAGGCTGAAATGCACTTCGGCCAATGCGTTCAGATAAGGAAACGGCGCCCGCGGGTTCAGACGTAAGGCGTATTGTAAACCAGCCAAAGCGCGCTCGGGGTCACCGGCATAGTGCCAATTCCATGCCTGCATTCCGAAACCGTCGGCAAAGTTCGGGTCAAGTTCGACCGCTCGCGCGAAGGCGAAATCGGCCTTGTCGTATTCGCGGCGGAACATGTGGACCAACCCCAGAGAGGCATGGACGGCAGGCAAATCGGGATCGATCGCGACGGCTTGGCGCGCCAGCCGATAGGCAGTCTCCAGCGACTCGGCGCTCGTCGTCAATGAAACGCCGGTACGATTGGTATAGGCCGTGGCGAGGATTGCCTTGGCCAGAGCAAAATCGGGATCAATCTCCAGGGCGGACCAAAGATAGTCTTGGGCAATCTGGCGCGATTCATCGTTGAACCGCCAGATCTCCTCCCAGGCCCTGAGGTAAAGGTCATATGCCTCCAGACTATCGGTGTATCGTTTGGATATCAGCCGGCGTTCCTCCTGAGTGATTTCCACATGCAGTGCCGCGATGATCTGTGAAGCAACTTGATCCTGCAGCGCGAACAGATCGGTGAACTTCCGGTCAAGTCGCCCGGCCCAGACCTGAAACCCGGTGCTCGTATCTATCAGGTTGGCATTGATCCGGATATCATCGCCGGCTCTCTGCACACTTCCCTCGACCACGTACCGCACACCTAGCGCTGTTCCGACCGATCGTGCATCCGCCGCTTCGCCCCGTTCGCGGAACGAGAAGCTTGTGTTCCGGGCGATGACAAGAAGGTTGCCGATCCGGCTCAGGTCCGTGATTAGATTGTCGGCCATGCCGTCGCTGAAATAGGTTTGCTCAGGATCGCCGGATAGATTGTCGAACGGCATGACCGCCACCGACGGTTTGTCGGTGATGCGGGTTTCCGTCTGTTTTGGACTCCGGTTTGGCACCTTAGAGTTCGGCCAAAATATCCAGCCGGCGATCAAAGCCGCGACCAGGAAAACTGCACCCAGAATAAGCCAGGTCTTTTGATTGCCGACATGAGGCACAGCAACTGTATCGGATGGCCCGGTGATGTCGCTTCCCATTTGGTATACCCGAACCGGAAGCGGGATATTCTTGACCTCGTGTTCGCCGATATCTGTGAATCTGCCGGAGAGTCTGGATTTGACCTGTTCAAAAACCGGAGCTGACACCGCGATCCCGCCCGGCTGTGCCAATGCCTCGATGCGCGACGCCACGTTCACGCCATCGCCGTAAAGATCATCGCCATCTGCTATCACTTCGCCCAGATGTATGCCGATCCGGAATTGCAATGGTGGATCGCCCCCGTGGCTGGCCGACGATCCAGCCAGTTGCCGTTGGATTTTCTCAGCACAGCCGACGGCATTTGACACGCTGGAGAATTCCGCGATTAATCCGTCTCCGGTCAGTTTGAAAATCCGGCCATCGAAATTTGCAATCGCAGGTTCGAGAATATTTTGCCGGACAGAGAGCACCCGGTTCAATGTTCCGGTGTCGTCGCCCGCCATCATCCGACTATAGGCAACCGCATCCAAGACAAGAATCGTCGAGAGCCGTCTGTCCTTTTGGTCGATCACAACAATTGCTCGTGACTGTGCATGATGCCGGCATCATACGCTTGGGCGTTGACAGCGCAAAGAAGCGTGAAACTGTGCCATTCAGAAACGGTAGCGGTGCAACTCAGCACCATTCTCACGCAGCCAGTTCCGCGGCGCATCATAGTCGCCGTAAAGTTCCGTCACCGTCGCCCAAAAAGACGGCGAGTGGTTCATCTCTTTCAGGTGCGCTACCTCATGCGCCGCCACATAGCGGAGGACCTGCGGCGGTGCGAGGATCAGACGCCACGAAAACATCAGACCGCCAGCGGATGAGCACGACCCCCAGCGCGAGCGCGTATCGCGCAGGGTGAACCGATGATAGGGCCGCTTGAGCAACTCTGCATAGTGATCCGAGGCAGACGTCAGCCTGTCGCGGGCGAGTTCCTTCAAAAAGCCAGCCAACCGCGGTGCCGCATGTGTCTCGGGAACCGCGATTTCCTTCGCCCGCAATTCGACCCGGCGGCCCGCTACCGGCACCAGAAGCCTTGTTTTCCCTTCGACCGGAATGCGGGACCCGATCTTGATCGACTCTGCTTCGGGGCGGGCTGCCAGGTGACCGCGGATCCAATCCTGCCGGCTGCGAGCAAAGGCCAGCGCCTCGGCGTCGGGAACGCCCGGCGGAATCGTAACCGTGACCCGTCCGTCCAGCTGCGACACACGCAGAGTTATTCGCCTGGCGCGGCCCGACCGACGCATCATCAGAGGGATAGGCGGGGTGCCTGGCAGATACTGCTCCGTCATTTGACCATCCCCACGGCTAAAGGCTTTGACACTCCCTATCCCATATGGCAGATGCCCGAAATCGTCGAGACGACTCAGCAGTTTTTGAAAGGGGTGCCATATGCCCAAAGAAGAATGGGGCGTAAAGCGCGTTTGCCCCACAACCGGCAAACGGTTCTACGACCTGAACAAGAACCCGATCGTCAGCCCATACACTGGTGAAATTGTGGAGCTGGATGTGGGAAAGACCAGAATGATCGCGGCGGATGCCGAAGACGCTGCGACGCTGAAGGCAAAAAAATCCGAGATTTCGGACGATGACGTGGTCATTGAAGACGACGACGTCGATGTTGATCTGGATGATGAAATCCTCGAAGATGACGACGACGACAACGTATCATTGGATGAAATTGCGGACGTTGCGTCAGAAGACGACGACTGAATACCTAAACAGGACCGAGTCAGATTTTCTTCTTGATCCGGCTTGGTCCCTCGCCTAGACACCGGCGGGGAACGGGGCCTTAGCTCAGTTGGGAGAGCGCTTGCATGGCATGCAAGAGGTCAGGGGTTCGACCCCCCTAGGCTCCACCAATC
>JAHEGF010000228.1 GCA_024645155.1 Phyllobacteriaceae bacterium
CGAACGGATTTTCTCGAGATCGCCATTGGTAAGTATTGGCTGACGAACTTCCAGGCGCTTGCGGCGCGCAGCACCGCCATGATTGAGGATGTTTGGCCGAGGTCCGATGAACGAAACCAAGCTCATGACCAACTCCTCGCGGATCGGATCAATCGGCGGATTTGTGACCTGCGCAAAATTTTGTTTGAAGTAGGTGTAGAGAAGCTTGGATTTCTGCGACATCGCCGATATAGGCGTATCGGTACCCATTGAACCCAGCGCTTCCTGTCCGACGGTTGCCATCGGCGCCATCAGGAGCTTGATGTCTTCCTGCGTGTAGCCAAATGCCTGTTGCCGGTCGAGAAGCGATACGTCGCTGCGCAGCGCCCTGGGCTGCACCGGCTTGAGATCCTCAAGGATCAGCTGGGTATTGTCGAGCCACGTCTGATAGGGGTGTTTTCCGGCAATACCGGCCTTGATTTCATTGTCGGAAACAATCCCGCCCTTCTCCATATCGATGAGCAGCATGCGGCCAGGCTGCAGGCGCCACTTGGTAACGATCTTGTCTTCGTCGACGGGCAGTACGCCGGCTTCTGAAGCCATGATGACACGATCATCATTGGTGACGATGTAACGCGCCGGACGCAGGCCATTGCGGTCGAGCGTCGCGCCGATTTGGCGGCCGTCGGTGAAAGCGACCGCAGCCGGGCCGTCCCAGGGTTCCATCAGCGCCGCATGATACTCGTAAAAGGCCCGGCGGCCTGCATCCATGAGCTTATTGCCAGCCCACGCTTCAGGGATCAGCATCATCATTGCATGCGTCAGCGAGTAACCGCCTTGGGTCAGAAACTCGAGCGCATTATCGAAGCAGGCGGTATCCGACTGGCCTTCGTAGGATATTGGCCACAACTTCGAAATATCGTTACCAAAAAGGTCCGAATCGACTGAATCCTGGCGTGCAGCCATCCAGTTGACGTTGCCACGCAGGGTGTTGATTTCACCGTTGTGGGCAACCATGCGATAAGGATGGGCCAGCTTCCAAGAAGGGAAAGTGTTGGTCGAAAAACGCTGGTGGACCAGCGCCAGTGCGCTTTCGTAACGCGGATCGCTCAGATCCGCGTAGTAGGCGCCAAGCTGGTAGGCCAGGAACATGCCTTTGTAGACAATCGTGCGCGATGACAGTGATACAACGTAGAACCCGTTGTCGCGGCCTTCGGTCTCGGCATAAATCCGTGCCGAAATGACCTTGCGCAGAATAAACAGCCGACGTTCGAACTCATCTTCGCTTTCGATCGCTGTATTTCGGCCGATGAATACCTGGCGGTGTACCGGCTCCGAACCTGCAATTGCCGGATCCTTTGACAAGGACCCGTTGTCGACCGGCACATTGCGGTATCCGAGCAATGTTTGGCCTTCCGACCTGATAACGTCTTCAATAACGTCCGTAATATGCGCATTGAGCTCGTCATCCTGCGGCATGAACAGGTAACCGACAGCGTAATGTCCGGGCGTGGGAAGTTCGACACCGTTGGCAGCCATTTCCTCGCGAAACAGCGTGTCGGGGATTTGGGTCAGCATTCCCGCACCATCGCCCATAAGCGGGTCTGCACCGACAGCGCCTCGGTGGGTCAGGTTTACCAGCATCGCCAGACCATCGGAGATGATGCTGTGCGACTTCTGGCCTTTCATATGTGCGACAAAACCGACGCCACAGGCATCATGCTCGTTGCGCGGATCATAAAGACCGGCTTTGCCATGACCTTGAAACATATCGCGGTGGCCTTTCCCGCAGGAGGTTGCAGCGGAACCGGTCCGGCGGCTGGATGGCGTTCTGTGCGTCATCTTGCGTGTCCCTCCTGATACCCGCCGAAACGCGGTTTGTTTAGCTTGGATGAGGCCGCGCCAACGCCCTCACCTATCAATCTCTTTCGTCTGGCAATCGGCCGGTGATTTGGCAGCTTTCCAGCAAATCCCTTCGCTCGGGAACGGCAAATCCACTGATGTGCCGGCTTTCAAGGCTGCGCACCCGTAGGCCCAGACAAATTCAGCGGCACCGCGATAATACTGGTCGCAGTTGCCACTGAATTTAAGACAGCAATACTGTCCTATCCTGTATTGCAGAAATCGGAATTCCATTCAAGACCGAAAAAACACCAATTTCCACAACATGCGCAATATTATAACAAAAAAATATCAAATAAGGCAACTTAATTACCCAATCATCACGCTTCGCGACTTATTTATCACCGGTGTTCATTTCGTAGTGCCGGATATTAATCAGTCGACGAAGTCAAACTCATGGAAGATATTGGCAATACCACAGCCAGCAGCTAACAAAAAGTGCACATCAATGGTCCGGAACATCCAATGAATTTTGCATCTGACAATTGGGCGGGCGCACATCGCGCCATTTCCGAAAATCTTGAACGTCGCGCCAGCGGTTACGAAACCGCATATGGCGCAGGCGAAATCGACAAGCTGGTCGAAAAGCGGTTCTGTGAGATATTCGAGCGGGACTTGAAGGTGTTCTTTGTAGCCACCGGAACCATAGCCAATTCGCTTGCCATGGCGGCAGCCGGTAAACCTGGTGGCGTCGCATTCTGTCACACCGGTGCACACATGATCGCCGATGAATGCGGGGCGCCGGAATTGCAATCCGGTCTCCGGCTGCACGGCATCGCCGGACCGCACGCCATCATGGACGCCGGTGCGTTACAATCCGCCATCGAAGCCTATCCGCCTGATTTCGTACATGGTGGACAGGCCGCCGCTGTATCGGTCACTCAGGCGACAGAACTCGGCACCGTCTATGATACCGATGCAATCGCCCCGGTGGCAGAAGTCTGCCGAAAATTCGGCCTTCCACTTCACATGGATGGTGCACGTTTTGCAAACGCGCTTGTCGGGCTTGATTCATCACCTGCTGACATGACTTGGAAAAGCGGCGTTGACATGATGTCTTTCGGAGGAACAAAGAACGGCTGCTGGTGTGCCGAAGCAGTTGTCATATTCGAACCGAAACTCGCCGCACAGATGGCCTATTACCGCAAGCGCGCCGGACATCTTCTGTCCAAGTCGCGCTTTGTGGCGGCGCAATTTGAAGCCTATTTCACGGATGATTTATGGCTGCAAACTGCCCGCCATGCCAATCGCTACGCAGCAAAACTCGCCGCATTGATCGACAACGCCCCGGATTTGCGTCTGGCCTGGCAACCACGTGCCAATGAGGTTTTCGCCATTACCAAAACAACCCGTTTCACAGCCCTGAAAAAAGCCGGGCTGGTCTGTGGTGCCTGGCGTATGCCGTCCGAGCATCAAAACGAGATCGGTGATGATGAAACGCTAATGCGACTGGTGACCAGTTTTGCAACCGGCGACCGCGATATCGGTGATTTCGCGCGCCTCATTTCTTAAACCGAATTCCGGGCTGATCATCATAACGCCAAAAACAGAAACGGCGGGCACGAGTGCCCGCCGCAAATGACTTGAGATCATTATTCCCGGGTGCAGAATCAGGCAGCCTTGGCTTCGATCTGCTTGGCGTTTTTCCCGCTTGATTTGATCGTGATCTTGCGCGGCTTCAATTCTTCGGGAATCTCGCGCCTTAATTCAATATGAAGCAGGCCATTTTTCAGCGATGCACCCGTTACCTCGACGTGATCGGCAAGCTGGAAACGGCGCTCAAAGGTGCGCGCAGCAATGCCGCGATAAAGTACTTCGGCACCTTTCTCGTCCTTTTCAGCAACTTTTTCGCCGGTAATAGTCAGCACATTACGATGCGCTTCAAGCGAGACTTCGTCTTCCGAAAACCCGGCAATCGCCATGGTGATGCGGTAGGTGTCATCGCCGGTACGCTCAATATTGTAGGGCGGATAGGACTGGCCGTTATCCGGCTGCCCGACTGAATCGAGCATTGAAAACAGGCGGTCAAATCCGACGGTGGAACGATAGAGCGGAGAAAAGTCAATGTGACGCATGATATGGTCCTCTCGTGAGCAACTAGGTTTGCGTTTGCGTATCCGTCGACACCTGTATCAGCCCGCCGACGGTACAACGGCCCCGTTCTGGCGACCGCATCAAATATTTAGGTATGCCAACTTCCAGGTTCAAGATTTTCCGATTAGGGAAATATGAACGCCAGATGAACGGACCAGTCGGATCACGTTCATAAGCAATGTTTCATATAGAGGCCGAAAGGGTGAACCGTTCTAGAATCGGCACCTGATGTGAGCATCCGGGCGGGGTTTTGCTTGGGTTGCGAGCGAGGTCTTGGCCTGGAAGTAACGTCCCTTCCCTCCGGGTTGAGACGGGCCGGAATGACCCTCGGGTTGTTCCGGCCATTAACTTTTTCCGGTTAAACGGCGCATTTGTACTGGTAGAAGTGATTCCATTTGCCCCTGAATCACACTAGGTGTGGTTTCCAACGACGTTGTTCACGATTGAAGGATCAATCGGCTGATTGGTGTTTTGAAGTTTATGCCGCCATGTTTTCGTTCGCAATTGTATATATCGAGCCATTTGGGGAGCCATTTACTTCGCTCGCTTGAAGCATTGTATGGCTTGCCATAGGCCCATTCCTCCAGCAGGGTTTTGATGAAGCGCTCGGCCTTTCCGTTTGTCTTTGGGGTGTATGGTTTGGTTCGGATATGGCGCTGGCCGAGTGCGATTGCCGCGTCACGGAAGGCATGGGAGACATATCCTACACCGTTGTCGGTCATGACGCGGCGCACTGTGACTCCACGCCTGCCAAACCATTGCGTGGCTCTTGCCAGGAAGCGTGCGCAGGTATCGCCCTTCTCATCGGCAAGGACCTCGACATAGGCGACGCGTGAGTGATCGTCGATGGCGACATGGACATAGTCATAGCCCAGATGACGGGATCGTCTGCGGCGATGATGGCCTGTGATGCGATGGCCGATCTGCGCGAAACGGCCCAGTTTCTTGATATCGAGATGGATCAGGTCTCCGGGCCGTTTGCGCTCAAAGCGGCGCACCGGCTCTGGCGGATTGAGCCGGTCGCGCCGGTTCAGGCCCAGCCGCATTAAGGCATGGGAGACCGAAGAACGGGCCAGATCCAAAGCCCCGGCGATATCAAGCGCGGTCAGCCGGAAGGTGCGCAGACGGGCAATCAGGTTATCATAGGCTGCGATGAAGGCGCGCGGATTGGACAGAGGCCGTGAAGAGCGGTTTGCCAGCCCCTCACGCCCTTCCTCACGAAACCGCTTGAGCCACTTGTAGACCGTGCGCACGGATATGCCGAACGCCGCCGCTATGTCGCTGGCATCCTTCCCTTGCCGGTAGCGAAGGATAATCTGCTCTCGACTGTAAAGGCACGTCCGTGCATTGTGGTGCGGGTTGTTCATTCTGGAAACTCCTGAAACTGATTTGGGTCGCACCAACCAGTCTCAAGAATTCAAAACGAATGAACAACCTATCTAGAATTCACACCTAGGGTCCGCTGCCCCGGTTCATCATCACGCGCAACACGATCGATGCCATTGCGGTATTTGCCAATGCCATCAGGACGAGCGCCGAGAAAAGGTAACGTCCTACGGGATCG
>JAHEGF010000030.1 GCA_024645155.1 Phyllobacteriaceae bacterium
CAGCAATTTGCCGCGCTGTAACCAGCTTGTCGGTTCGACGTCGTAGGGCGGCGCCGCATCGGGATCGATCAGGCACATGATGAGAATGAGGATTGCATAAAAGCAGGCAAGCATCAGGCCTGGTACGACGCCCGCGATCAGCAGCTTGCCAACATCCAGATTGGCAAGCGTTGCCAGCAGGACGGCCAATGCCGAAGGCGGGACCAGCATCGCTAGGCCGCCGGTTCCAAGTATTGGTCCGATGGACATGTGTTTCTTGTAGCCGCGCTTTTGCATTTCCGGCACCATCAGTGATCCGAGCAACGCCGTGGATCCCATCGACGATCCGGACAAGGTGGCAAACGCCGTTCCTCCGGCAACGGTTACAAAAGACAGGCGTCCGGGAATTTTGCCCATCAGCTTGTCAACGGCACTGAACATGCGTGTCGCCAATCCGGTGTAGAAGAATATCTCTCCCATCAGGAGAAACATCGGAACGGGCATCAGGTTGAATGTCGTAACCGTGGGGATGGCATTGCTCGAAAGTTGACCGATACCGCGTGCCATCTGGGTCATCAGGTCACCACTGCCGCCCATGAAGTAGACTGCACCAATCATGTTTGCCGCAAGAAAGGCCAGCGCCACAGGCACGCCGATAAACATGAAAAACAGGACGAGGCTGAGCAGAAAGGCTAGCGCGAAATACCATTCCATTGTCAGCGGCCCCAATCTGGCAAAAACAGAATGAGCCTATCCCTCATGGACGCCTGCCTTGCCGGAATGTAGCGTTTCAGGGCCAAAGACAAAGCGGGTAAACTGCACTGCCATCAGGAAAAAACAGATCGGCATCGAACCAAGCAGCAGCCACTTCGGCATGTCTATGGACCGCATGTCCGCATCACCGAAACGGTAGGCTTTCAGTGTTGCCTGGAGCGTGTACCAGACAAGAACGGCACAGATGATGACGCAAACGAAAGAAACAAAACGCGAAAAAAGTGGTGCAACATTGGGTGGCAGCGCAGCGGTGAACATCTCGATGAATACGTGGCCCTTTAGCCGTGCGAGCCATGGGGCGCCGGCCATTACGATGTAGAGCAGGCCGTATTCGGTAAATGTGAATATGTGGGAAGAGCCGGAAAACCCTAACGACCTTGCTGAAGCCTGAAACACAATGGCAAACATGATGACCACAAGGTATGAGCCTGCGAAGATCGCGAGAAGATCGCAAAGCCTGTCAATCCAGCGCATCAGTTCTGCCTCCCGATACAGAGCCGGGCGGTTGGTTCCGCCCGGTCCTGCATACCGTGATACGGCGATTTACTCGTTATAATAAAGTTTGCGCAGTTTGTCGTAGGTTGTTGTGTCCCCCATTTCCGTTAGCCGTCCTTTCATCCGGTTCCAGGCGGCGTCATCGGCCATCGACAAATATTTTGCCGACGCTTCATCAGACATTTTCACGAATTCCATGCCGCGTTTCTGCAGTTCGGCCGCATCAGCAGCAATATCCTTCTGGCGGTCGTTGTAGGATTTTTCTTCCCACTCGATAATCACGTCGGAAATCAGTTTGCGTGACTCGTCGGAAAGGGCATTCCATGAGTCGAGGTTGAATATCACCCCGAGGTCGGTGTTGTAGAATTCGGGATCAATCCGGTATTTGAGGAACTTGTCCCATTTCAGGTCCATCAACCCGATGGACGTCCAGGCAGCTGCATCGACAACGCCCTTTTCCAGCGCCGCATAGACTTCGGTCGCCGGCATCGATGCCGTGGTAGCTTTCAGCGCCTCGAAGAAAGCATGGTAGATCGGGTTGTCGCGTAGCTTGACGCCGGTAAGGTCGATCACTCCGTCAGCATCGAAATTAAATGGCTTGTTGTTGTAGATGTGAAACTTGACACCACCATCTATCCATCCCAGATGTTTGATATTGTACCTATTTTGATGAGCCTCATCCATCAGCGCAGCGCCACCGTTGGCACGCGCCTCCATCGGTGTCACGCGGGCTGCGACCATGGCGTCGATCTCAGGAACCTGAGCGCCATAAAAACTTCCCGGAGTGTGAACCATGTCTACCACACCGTCGCGTACGGCCTGCGGTTGCTGAAACATGCCGATGGCTTCCGGCCCGCCGCGAACAGTTATTTCGACCACACCCTTGCCACGCTCATTGATGTCATCGACCATCGCCAGAAATGTCTTTGTATAGACCAGGAATGGCGGAAAGGCGTGGACCGCCGTGATCTTGTCAACGGCGAATGCCGATGTAGACGAGAGCAGAACCGCCATGAACGCGCCTGCACCCAAACCCCGGATTACTGTGTCTTTTAAGTTTGTCACCATAGTTCCTCCCTTGATTGCCGGATTTGAAAGATCCGCTTTTTTCTGATTTCGGCCGGCGGCTGTTCTCCGGCAGAATCTCGATTATCGGGCACCAGATTTGCTGGCTGGATTATTCAGACTAACAACACATCGGGAAGCTGTCATTAGTTGGGTTTCAAATATTTTAACTACAAACTAAATCAGACGCGTACGCTGCATCGCGTGGTGCGTAGAGTATCCGAAAGCCGGAAAATTTCGAGAATCCGCCTTCAACTGAGGCATGATCTCGGATTGCAGCGCATTGTTGAGCGTGTCCAGATCATCGAATACTACCTCATTGCCAAATCTCACTTCGCTGACCGGCAAGTCTGTCCCGCGCAAGATATCAGCGCCGCAGTCAATGTAACAAAGCACATTGCGGATGCCGGGGAACCTTGCGAGAAGTGGTGGATGATTGGCAGTATAGAAATCGACAAATGCATTTTCGTCGGGAATAGGACCAAAATAACGGACGACAAATGAAAGCGGCGCTGTTCTTTCAACAGTGCGCCCGGTAGTCGCGATCGGGGTCTGGAAACTTTCGAACAGGCCAAAACTGACCGACATCTGTTGAACGGCCACTGAGGCCTCGCCGGTAAGGAGATCCTTGAACCCGGATTTCCGGACCAGCCTGGCAATAGTGGTGATATCGTCGGTGATAACCTCGATCATTGCAGCCGGACCCGGCCCATCATCGAAAAGCGCAGATTTTCCGACTGCCGGCCGATAGTGCTCGACCCGCAGGCCTTTCGACATCGTACCAAGTTTGGCCTGTACTGGTCCTGCCAGCCATTCCTGCAAATCGCCGTCATTTCCGTGATCGCCGTCAAATGTAACAAACAGGCTGTAGCTCATCCGAAAAGGCCTTTGCATTGAAAATAGGGATCACCGTGCCCCGCCAACGCTTTCTGGTAAAGACCGGAAGTCCGGCAGATGCCATTCTTTATTGACATTGTTTGCCGCTTCACTCCACCCTTTGCATATCCAACGAGTTTCAGCGGGGCAGAGCATGGAGATTTCAGTTCTTGGAGGCGGGAACGGTTCTCACGCAGCCGCAGCTGACCTGACTGCCAATGGTCATAATGTCAGGTTCTGGCGCCGCAACTCCGAAGCTGTTTCGCGTTTATGCGCGTCGGACAATTCTCTTGCTCTGAAGGATGCCTCAGGTTCCAGGCAGGTAAGGATCGCGGTCGTGACCGATGACATCGGCAAAGCGGTTACGGGCGCGCCGCTGATAGTCTGTCCGGCACCGGCAACGGCCCAGGCTGATATCGCTAAGGCACTTGCACCACATCTTGCAGACGGACAGGTCATATTTCTTCCGCCTGGAACCTTTGGTAGCTACTTGATGGCCAAAATCATCCGCGATGCCGGCAACACCGCGGATATTACCTGCGCTGAAGCGGGCACCTTGCCCTACCTGGCGCGAATGCACGGACCAGGCGAGGTGGCGGTCACCACCCGCGCTACACGTCTGCCGGTCGGCATTTTTCCGCTGAAAAACAGGCACCAGGCGCTGGACGTGATCCGGGCGGCCTATCCCGCCGTGGAAGACGCAGGCAACGGACTTTCGGGAGCACTGATGAACGCCGGGCCGATTATTCATCCGCCGTTGATCACGATGAACGCCGGGCCAATTGAGCATTTCGAACACTGGGACATTCACAATGAGGGCACTCAGCCCGCGGTCAGGCGCGTAACCGACCGGCTCGACGCTGAACGCATTGCGGTGCGCGAAGCTCTTGGCTACGGCCCGCCGCACTTTCCGCTTGCCGACCATTATAACGCTGAGGGCGAAGAATGGATGTACGGCAATTTGGCTCACGAAAAGCTTACCGATTCCGGCGATTGGCGTGAAAATCTGGTCCTGACCGAGCACCGCTACATGCGCGAGGACGTCGCCATGGGCCTCGCATTTCTGGTATCGGTTGCCGATTGGGCCGGAGTTCCGGCACCGACCGCAACCGGGTTGCTGGCGGTCTGTTCCGCAATTTGCAGCGACGATTTCCGTAAATCCGGACGCACGCTCGAAAACCTTGGACTGGCCGGCTTTTCAATCAGCGAAATGCACAGCCTTCTCCAGACAGGATTGGCGCTATGAGTGGACAAACCATTGCCGCGGTCGGCGCCGGCCGCATGGGGCGCGGAATTGCAGTTACGTTTGCCATGGCCGGGCACACGGTCCACATCATCGACCTGAAACAGCGCCCACAATCTGAACAGGAAGCGCTCCGAATAGCCTCATTGGGCGAAATTCGTTCGACCTTAGCCATGCTGGCGGACATCGGCATGTTTGATCCTGCTGAGTGTAATGCGATGGTGCAAAACATCCGTTTCTCCGGCCGGAACGAGTGCACCGCGGCGCTCGCCAAATCGGATATTCTGTTTGAGGCAGTGCCGGAAACGCTAGAAGCAAAGACCGAAGCTTTGCAGATCATTTCCAGACAGGCGGACCAGCACGCGATTATTGCCTCGACTACGTCGACAATCCTGTCCGACGAACTCCAACCTCTGGTCACCGGCGCCGGGCGTTTCTTGAATGCGCATTGGCTTAATCCTGCATTCCTGGTGCCGCTCGTGGAATTGTCACCGGGAAGTGAAACGGCACCGGAAACCACCGGGACAATGAAGACTGTGCTAGAATCGATCGGCAAGGTTCCTGTCGTGTGCAAGCCGAGCCCCGGATACATAGTGCCGCGCATCCAGATGCTGGCGATGAATGAAGCGGCTCGTATGGTCGAAGAGGGTGTTGCTTCGGTCGACGATATCGACAAGGCCACAAAGTACGGATTTGGATTCCGTTTCGCCATTTTGGGGATGCTTGAATTCATTGACTGGGGCGGCGGGGATATTCTTTTCCATGCCAGCAATTATATGACGGGCGCGACTGGCGATGAGCGGTATTCCGCTCCCGGGATTATCAAGTCCAACATGGCGGAAGGGAAGATCGGGCTCAGCACCAAAAAGGGTTTTCTCGACTACGATTCGATGGATGTCCCCGCCTATCAGCGTGACCGGCTGGCGGCGATGGTGGCGATGTTGCGGCATCTCGACCTGCTGCCGAAACGAACCTGAAAGCGCACCAAACAGGGACGGATTTCCCTTGCTGCGTTCTTTCATGCATTTCGAAATAGCAGAATTTCCTTCCCATTTTCGTTTTTGGCATTAAAAAGAAAATGATGTTCGATTTTTTGCAACACCCTTCAGAGCCATGAATGCCACCCTGAATGCCCGGCAAATAGCCATTCTCAACCAGATACGGCAGGAAGGCCGGGTATTTGTCGACAAGCTCGCGGACGCATTCGCTGCAACACCACAAACCATCAGGCGCGATCTGCAAATCCTTGCCGATACCGGGGAAGTCATGCGCTTTCACGGCGGTGCCTCATTATTGGCCGGTGTCGAGTATACCGGCTTCGATGTGCGCAAGAACATTGCCGCAGAGCAAAAGGAGGAGATCGGAAGGGCAGTGGCCGGTGGCATTCCCAACAACACCGTCATCATGATCAATGCCGGAACAACAACGGCGGCGGTTGCAAGGGCCTTGAAAAACCATGCCGGCATGAAAATAGTTACTGATAATGTCAATGTAGCCAATGATTTACGTGTATTTCCCGGTGTCGACGTAATTGTGCCAGGTGGCACTGTCAGGCGCTCGGACGGAGCGATATTGAGCGAGTCGGCGGTCGAGTTCATACGCCAGTTCAGGGCGGATATCGCAGTAATTGGAGCCGCCGCGATAGACCGGGAAGGGTCGTTGCTAGATTTCGATTTGCGCGAGGTTCATGTGGCGCGGGCAATGATGGAAAACTCCAAATACATCATACTGGCGGCCGACAGTTCGAAATTTGCCGCCTCGGCGCCGGTTTGCATCGGCCATCTCTCCAAAGTCGACATGTTTGTCACCGACAGGTGTACCAGTGATCCGGTCAGGCAGCAGTGTCAGAAACTCGGGGTGGAACTGGTAGAAACATCCAAAACCAACAATAAAATGCGGCAAGGCATTAAAATCGCTTGACTCCTATTTTCGTTTAGGAAAACATTCGAACATAACGCGCGATAGAACGCGCATGAGATGACCAATGCCGCGTAGCCGGGAGGAACATGGTCGACGCTCTGACAAAACTGCTGACTTGGCTGATATCGGTGAACAACTGGGTTCTTCGGATCGGCAAGACCGTAGCCTGGGTCGTGCTGGTCGTCATGGTCATTGTTATCCTGCTGCAGGTATTTTTCCGCTACGTATTGAATAGCGCCCTGTCATGGCCGGATGAAGCAGCACGGTTCATGATGTTGTGGATGACTTGTCTGATCGCTCCGCTGGCTTACAGGCACGGCGGATTTGTTGCGATCGAGATGGTGCCACAGGCGCTGCCCCGGTCGATTGCCGGGCCGCTGATGCTGGCCATATGGGTCATATCCCTCATCGTGTTGCTGGTTGCCGCCTATTTCGGGTGGGGACACACGATGGGTTTTGGCGGAAATTTCGATTCGTCATCGCTGAAAATCCCACTGGACCTGATCGGGTTTGAATCGATGCGGGTCAAACTGCGATACATGTATGGCTCCCTGCTAGTCGGCATGTGGCTGCTGATTTCGGTCAATATCGAACTCATGCTGAGAATGATCATAACCATGATCCGGCCTGACGCGGAGCTTCCTTCCACGAAAGACCCTGCAGTCTCAATGACGGGATTCGACTGATGCTTGTATGGTTCCTTCCGGTATTTCTGGTTTTACTGATGATAGGCATGCCGGTGTTTTTCGGACTCATGTTTGCCCCTGGCGTTTTGCTGTGGCTGAATGGGCAGGAACGCGACATTGCTCTGCTTTATCGCAATCTTTACAACGGCATGGACAGTTTTCCACTGATGGCTCTGCCATTCTTCATGTTGGCCGGGGAATTGATGAACCGGGGCGGTATAACGAATCGCCTGGTCGAGTTTTCGCAAGCACTGATGGGACACCTTCGCGGCGGGTTGGCGCATGTCAACATCCTGTCCTCGATCCTGTTTGCCGGCCTGTCAGGTTCTGCCGTCGCCGACACGTCGGCATTGGGGTCGACGCTGATTCCGGCGATGGAGAAAAATGGGTACACCCGCCGGTTTGCCGCAGCCGTTACGGCTGCCAGCTCGGTAATCGGACCGATAATTCCGCCATCGGGCATCATGATCATATATGCCTATGTGATGGGCGAGAGTGTCGCCGCGTTGTTCCTTGCCGGGATCGTTCCGGGCATACTGGTCGGTGTGGGATTGATGCTTGTTGTCCGCCTGATGGCCGACCGGTATGATTTGCCCAAGGCCGAGAGGATCGTTCGGCACAACCAGACAATCTCCGCGACCGAGTACTGGGTTTCGCTGGTACTGCTGCGGATCAATCTGGCCGGCCTGTTGTTCGGGCTCTTTGCCATTCTCGGTAATGTTTCACGATTTGCACCGGAAAGCGCCGTTGCGCGATGGGCCATTTTTGCGATCATGCTGTTTCTGGCACACATGATCATCATGTCAATGCGCAAGCGGGTGTCGTCTGATTTCCGCATGGTGTGCAAAAAGGCTGTGGCGCCGCTTCAGGCACCAATCATTATTCTCGGCGGTATTCTGGTTGGTGTGTTTACACCGACGGAGGCCTCGGCAGTTGCCGTCGCCTATGCGATCGTGATCTCGTTTTTTGTCCTGCGGTCGATGAAACTGTCGGACCTGCCCTCGATATTCATCAAGTCGGCACTTGGCGCTTCCACCGTACTGCTTCTTGTAGGGGCGGCCGTTGCGTTCAAGACCGTCGTCAGTCTCAGCCATGCGCCGGAGCAATTGGCGGCAGGTATCTTGAGCCTGAGTGAAGATCCACTGATCCTGCTGTTCCTTATCAATCTGCTATTGTTCATTGTCGGTATGTTTCTCGACGCCGGCCCTGCCATTATCATTCTCGGTCCGATCCTGGCTCCGATTTTCATCAGCATCGGTGTTCATCCGGTCCATTTCGCCATTATCATGTCGGTTAACCTGACGGTCGGGCTAGCGACCCCCCCGATGGGGCTGGTGCTCTTCGTTGCATCGTCGGTTTCCGGTGAACGGGTAGAGACAATTGCACGGGCAATATTGCCTTTCCTCGCTGTGGAAGTGCTGGTGATTTTCCTGATTACCTACGTTCCGGCGATCTCCATGACGGTTCCAAGACTGACAGGATTTGTACAATGAGGTTAGAATTAAAAATGCAAACAGGAGGAAAACTATGCTTAAATCACTTGTAAAATCGTTGCTGGTGGCAACCATGGTGGCCGGAGCGCCGCTTGCCGCAATAGCGGCGGACTATACGATCAGGGCAACGGCCAATTCGAACGAGAATGACGAAGACTACGACGGTCTGGTTGTTTTCAAGAATTTCGTGGAGTCAGCGTCAAACGGCAAGATTGCAGTTGAAATGTTCATCGGCACGCAATTGTGTTCGAAGGGAGCGGAATGCCTGCAGGGTGTGGCCGACGGTTCGATCGACGTCTACATTTCGACATCAGGCGGCGCTGCCGGCATCTTCCCGTATGTTCAGGTTCTTGATCTGCCTTACCTGATGGCCGACGACCGCATCGCCGAGCATGTGCTAAGTGGTGATTTCACCCGCAAGGTTCGCGAAATGGCACTCGCTGACTCAGGCGGCAAGATCCGCTTGATGACTATCGGCAACACCGGCGGCTGGCGCAATTTCGCCAATACAAAGCGCCGCGCCGCGAAACCCGAAGATCTTGCCGGTTTGAAAATCCGTACTGTCGTAGCCGACCTGCCGCAGGAACTTGTCAAGGCACTCGGCGCCTCGCCAACCCCCATTCCATGGCCTGAGCTGTTCACCTCGTTCCAGACCGGTGTTGTAGAGGGTTCGAAGAACGGCATTACCGATATCATGGGAATGAAGTTCCCGGATGCCGGCCTGAAATACCTGACTCTAGACGGTCATGCCTATATGGGCGCGTTGTGGTGGATGTCGAACGACAAGTTCATGGCCATGCCGGAAGAACTGCGCGTTGTCGTTGTCGACGGCTTTTCGGCCCTGCAGCAGGCAACCTTTGCTTCGCCGAAACGCAAGTCGATCCAGGCATATGAGGACTTTGTAGCCGGCGGAGGTGACCTTTATGTGCCGACACCTGAAGAAAAGGCTGCGTTCAAGGCAGCAGCGGCCCCGGTCTATGATTGGTTCAAGGCAAACGTCAAAGGCGGCGAAGACATTTTCAATGCCTTGACGACGGCAGTGGCTGAAGCTGAGGCAGACGTCAATGCAGCGCGGGTTGCCGACACCCAATAGAACAGTCGTGCCAGGCGCAGGCGACGCCGCGTGCCTGGCTCGCACTTTGCTGTCGTGCCGGATCTGCCGGTAAGAGAAATGAAACAATGGTCGCAATGCCAACTTCCTTTGCCTGGCAAGTGCAGCTGCCGTGGTCTCCACGGTCGCGCCAGCGCCGAAAGATTGCCACCCAGCTGGACAGCCATTCGGATGTCGGCGTACCGGTTGGGGGTATTGGCGCTGGTGCGATATCCCGCGGCATCAATGGCGGGTTTACCCGTTGGACTATCAAGGCAGGGCAGGTGCATTATGTCGATCAGCCGGAAAACGGCTTTGCATTCTGGCAAACCGGCATGCAGGCACGATCGCTACGTTCTGCAAACGGCAAGGATGACAGCTCATGGCACCACGATGCGTCTGGCAGTTATGCTGCGCTTTTCCCCAAGGCGTGGCACAGCTATCACGATGGCCCAGTAACACTTACGATTGAACAGATGACACCCGTATCGCCGGGTCTCGAAGACGATTGCGATTTACCGGTCGGTATGTTCCGGGCGCATTTGCACAATACCGGCGAAGTTACAGCCGAAGCCGCGGTAATGCTGTCTTTCAATAATCTCGTCGGCTGGTTTGACGGATTTAACGGTATCGGACTGCCAGGCGGAGTGGCCGGACAATCCAACCGCGTGGTTTCGCAAGATGACCTGACCGGCGTGCTCATGGAACAGGCAACGGCCGGACCTTTGGATGAAGGCCAGGGCCAGATGATGGTCGCAGCGCGTGTTACCGACGATGTCGAAATCACAATCTGCCCAGCATTCGATATGCGCAGGGAAGGTGTAGATCTGTGGCGGAAGTTTACTCATGACGGGCGGATTGCAGCTGTCGGAGGCGACTGGGTAACGGGCGGAGGTTTCAGTGAGTTTCCTGCAGCCCACCCCTGTGCGGCATTGTCGGTGCGCACCGAACTTGAACCCGGCGAAAAACACACGGCTGACTTTGTCCTTGTGTGGGACCTTCCCGTTATCCGCTTTGGTCAGGGCCGACGGCATTTGCGCCACTATACGTCTCGCTGGGGCAGCGACGGGCATAACGCCGAGCGGATCGCGGCCCACGCCCTTGCTGAAGCCGACAACTGGTCAAGTGCCATCGACCGGTTCCACGCCGAGACTTCGGACCGCTTGAACCTGCCGCCCGAAGCAACGGCATTGGCCATCAACGAATTATACTTTCTGAGCGACGGCCTGTCTGTCTGGACCGCGCCAGGTGATGATACACCCGCTCATTTTGGTGTAATCGAATGCCCCGATTATCCGCTCTACAACACGCTTGATCTGTGGGTCTATGCAGCATCGGCACTCGCTAACACTTTTCCCAGACTGGCGCTGCTGGTAACACGCAACTACGCTAGAGAAGCACCGAATGGCGATTCAGAGATGCGGTTTCACTTGCGTTCCACGGAGCGTTTTACGCGACAGAAATCCGGCATGCTGCCGCATGATCTCGGGGCGCCGAATGCCGACCCGTTTATCCGTGCCAATGATTACGTCTATCAGGACAGCAGCCGGTGGAAGGATCTCAACGCTATGTTCGTGCTGTGTGCATGGCGCGATATCCGCCTGCAACCGGGCTTGGCAACGGAGTTTCACGAACCCATAACAAGCGCAATGACTGCGCTGGCCGCCTTTGACCGTGACGGGGACGGGTTGATTGAGAATGATGGCTTTCCGGACCAGACCTTCGACAATATTCCGATGGAAGGGGTCAGTTCCTATTGCGGCGGACTATGGCTTGCAGCATTGCGCGCGGCCGCCAAAATTGCCGAAATGGCGGGCGATACCGGGTCTGCACGGCAATGGCAAGACATGTCTGAACGCGGAGAACCGGCATTCGAAAGCGCTCTTTGGAATGGCAGCTTTTTCAGGCTCGACACAAAAGGCGCTTTCAGCGAAGCGATATTCGCCGAGCAGCTATTTGGTCCGGCAACCGCAAGGATGCTCGATCTTGGCGATACCGTGGACCCGCAAAAGGCGAGGCGCGCCCTTTCGGCCATCTTTCTGAACAATTTCGTCGATGCAGGTAAGGGCCGCGGAGCACTTGCAGTAACGTCGCCTGTGCACAGCTCTTCGCTTTACGCCCCAAAAGGGGAAGAGGGACTGCAATGGGACGAGATACTGATCGGTTTCAACTATTCGCTTGCTGCCGCGCTTCGCACCTACGGAATGGAAAAAGAATGCCAGACACTGCTCAGTGCCCTGGCCCTTGAACTTGGGAATGAAAGGGGCCTGCATTTTCGTACGCCGGCGGCAATCGTTCCCGGCCAACCACAATTCCGTGCCCAGATGAACATGCGGCCGATGGGCATCTGGGCCCTCGCAGACGCGGCCGCTTACCGAAATGGATAAAGCCACTCACGATAGTCATCGATCAGAACATGCGCCTTTTCAATTTGCTCCTTGGTCATTTTTTTGACCACTTCCTCCTGCGAGATCGCGGCATCTGGGTCGCCGCCGATCGCAGACAGGACATACCACGCATAGGCCCTGACAAGGTCTGGCGCGGTCAGGCCACGGCCGGTTTCGTAGTACCAGCCGATACCCGATTGCGCCCCTGGATGCCCTTTGAGCGAAGCGCGCAGATACCAGTCGAATGCCCGCACGTCATCGCGTTCCACGCCGAGGCCCATCGCGTACATGACGCCGATCAACTCTTCGGCGTCCGCATTGCCGGATTTGGCAGCCGGTTTCAGTTCTTCCATGGCCTCCTGAAAACGGTTGGCCTCCATCAGGTCGCGCGCTTTTTCAATGTCGGCAAATGCGCTGCCCGACAGGTAAAAAAAGATAACAAGCGCAATAAGAACATATCGATGCGTCATGGATTGATTATCCTGCTGTGTTTCATGTTTGCCACCGGCGCTGTTTCCCGTGGTAGCGCTGAAAACATTATCCCGCCGCCACCACTGGAGGCGAGGGATTTTCTTCCAGTCGATCCAGCGAAGGCAAAGCTTGGTCAACTGCTGTTTTTTGATCCGGTGCTTTCCGGCAACCGGAATATTTCGTGCGGAACCTGCCACGATCCGGAATTTGGCACCAGTGACGGCTTGTCACTCGGCATTGGCGAGGGGGGCTCTGGAGCAGGTCGCGACCGGTCGCCGGGGATAGGCGAAAACAGGATAGCCAAGCGTATTCCGCGAAACTCTCCGGCGTTGTGGAACCTGGGCGCCCGTGAGGTGAAAGTCATGTTTCATGACGGACGTCTCAGCGTGTCAGGCGCATATGGCAACGGATTTGATTCCCCTGCCGAGGAATGGCTGCCTCCCGGACTGGACAGTGTGCTTGCGGCGCAGGCGCTATTTCCGGTGACAGCCCAATTCGAGATGGCCGGGGACCCGCGCGAAAACGAAATCGCCGGTGCCACCAATGATCGTATCGACGCGGTCTGGCCGATTGTTGCCAAGCGGGTGCGAACAATTCCGGAGTACGGCCAGATGTTCGTTGACGCATTTGCCGATGTGGGCGAACCGGCAGATGTAACCATGGTCCACGTCGCCAATGCCTTGGCTGCGTTCATGAGTTTCGAGTGGATGTCTTTTGACAGTCCGTATGATGCGTTTGCCGCGGGCAAAGTGGATGCGTTGAACAACGAACAGAAACACGGGTTGGAACTGTTTTTTGGCAAGGCCAATTGTTCAACTTGCCATTCGGGCAAATTGTTCACTGACCAGGATTTTCATGCATTGGCATTGCCCCATTTCGGTCCGGGCCGCACCCGGCGTTTTGATCCCCATGCGCGCGATGTAGGACGTATGGGAGAGACCGACCGGCTTGAAGACGCCTACCGTTTCCGCACGCCGTCGCTGCGCAATGTTGCGCTGACCGCTCCCTATGGTCACAACGGAGCCTATGCCTCGCTTCGCGGTATCATCGAGCATCATCTCGACCCGGAAGGAAAGTTTGAGACTTGGCAGCCTAACGAGGCCGTGTTGCCCCGTGCTCCCTGGCTGGCACCAATCGATTTCGTCGCCTTTGATGACGTTCGTGAACGGCAGCGGCTAAAGGCAAAGGTCGATATTGTTCCGGTCTTACTGCGCAGGGATGAAATCGATGCACTCATCAGCTTCCTGAACGCGCTGACCGGAACCGAATCGGTGAAAGGCCGCCTCGGCAAACCGGCACATGTACCAAGCGGATTGAGGGCTGATTGATGGCACGGATCCTTTGTGCAGGCGTGGCTGTTATGGATTTCATCTTTCAGGTGGATGAAATGCCCGTCCGTGCCGAAAAATACCGGGCACGTGATGCTGCAATTGCCGGCGGTGGATGCGCTGCCAATGCGGCGGTTGCGATTGCCCGTCAGGGCGGGCGGGCACTTCTGGCCACACGTTTGGGCAGTGATCCCGTCGGCGACATGATCATTGCCGATCTTGAAAACGAACAGGTTGATACGGCTTTTGTGAACCGTTCTCCGGGTGGAAAATCATCCTTTTCTTCTGTTTATGTCGACAGCGGCGGTGAACGCCAGATTATGAATTTCGTCGGTTCGGGCCTTGCTGGAGATGCCGGGTGGATCGGTGAAGTAACACCGTTGGATGCCGTGCTGGCAGATAACCGCTGGCCACCTTTGACGCGCAGGGCTCTGGCCATTGCCAGACAGCACAATGTCCCCGGAATTGTTGACGGAGAAGCGTCAGTTGATGCGAGTGCACTGGATGGTGCGAGCCATGTGGCATTTTCCGTGCAGGGCCTGCGGACTCACGCCGGGGCAACCGACTTCAAAAATGCGTTAAAGGAAGTTGCAGATAAAATCGGCGCCTGGGTCTGCGTTACCGATGGCGCCAGGGGCGTCTACTACCTGGATGGCGGGCATTTCAGCCATATTCCGGCTTTCCCGATTACCGCTGTTGACACATTGGGCGCTGGCGATATCTGGCACGGCGCATTTGCGCTGCGGCTCGCAGAGGGCGCACCCGAACCTGAGGCAATCCGCTTTGCAAATGCCGCTGCCGCATTGAAATGCCTACAGTTTGGCGGCCGCAAGGGCTGCCCGGACCGTGCGGCGGTTAACTCGTTTCTGATGGAGAATGGATGATGCTACTGACCCCTGGAAAGCTGTGGGGAATGCGCCGCATGGCTGATGCCAATGGCATATTCAAGATGACGGCGGTGGATCAGCGTCCGCCGATCAAAGCACCGATCGCGCATCATCTTGGTGTCGAAGAGGCACCGTGGGATGAGGTTGCAAAATTCAAGCGGTTGCTGGTCGAAAAACTGCAGGCGCCAAGCACGGCCATGCTGCTTGATCCCCATTTTGCAATTCCCTATGCGATTGACCGGTTTTCTCCGCAAAAGGGGCTGATCGTCACCCTTGAGGACTCGCTGTTCCGCGAAACGCCCGGCGGCAGGCTGTCATCGGATATCGACGATTGGTCCGTAAACAAGATCAAGCGCATGGGTGCAGACGCGGTCAAGGTCCTTGCCTGGTACCGGCCCGATGCAGAAAAACCCGTATGCACTGCACAGAAGGACTATGTAAAGCGGATTGGTGAGGAGTGTGCTCGTTATGACATTCCGTTCTTGTTCGAGCTTCTTGTTTATCCGCTGGCTGCCGACAATGACCAGACAAAGGACTATGTGGAAATGAAGGGCAAGAAGGCGGACCAGGTCCTGGCATCCGTCGAGGAGTTCGCAGCGCCCGACTATGGAGTCGACGTGTTCAAGCTGGAAAGCCCGGTCAATGCCGGTGACGCCGATGGTTCGAGCCGGATACAGGCATTGTTTGACGAGATGGGCAGGCTGGCGGGAAGGCCATGGGTCATGCTGTCAGCCGGCGCCGGCAAGTCCGAATTCCGCAATGTCCTTGCTCATGCCTTCAAGGCAGGCGCTTCCGGATTTCTGGCCGGCAGGGCAATTTGGCTCGACGCGTTCAACCACTATCCGGACTGGGATGCGATCACTGCCAACCTGTCAGGGGATTCGCTGGCATACATGGAAGAGATATCAGCCCTTGCCGACAATGAGGCAAGGGATTGGCGCAAGCATCCGCGTTTTGGCGAAACCGGGGCGGCCTTTGTTCCACCGGATGCGAGCTTTCGCCACCGCTATGCGCCGATGCGGGGTTAGCGGTGAAAACGGGTGTGTTGCCGCTTGGGCGGCCAACTTTCGATGTCGAGTACGCCAACAGCCGGCTTGTGCGGATGCTGGACCGGCTCAATCTCACAAGTGCGGGACTTTCAGGGCCTCGCCGGTTGCTGATGGATGCCGAAGACACCCGCACGGCAATCGCCGCTCTCAAGGCGGAAGGTATTGACCGGCTGGTCATTTTGCAGGTCACGTTCACGGATGCAGCCATGACGGTTGAGGCTGCAAAAGCGCTGGAGGTTCCGCTCGGGATATGGGCCGTTCCCGAACCAAGGCTCGGAGGTCGCCTGCGGCTGAACGCCTTTTGCGGACTCAATCTGGCAAGTCACGCACTGGGGTTGGAAGGCCGCGATTTCTCGTGGCTATTTTCCAACCCCGATACTCTTGATTCCGAAGATCTGAATCGGTTCCTTGCCGGTGAAAAGTCCGGTGGCCGGATCTACGGGTCAGCATCGCCCGAAAGCGCCGAAGCAGGGAGCGTCATTGCACGTTCAATCTACGGCAAACGGATCGGGCGCATTGGCGAGCACCCGGACGGTTTTCACACCTGCGCCTATTCACCCGACAAGCTGCAATCACTTGCGGGTGTCGCCGTCGATGAAATCGCTCTCGACACATTGTTTGAAACGGCCCGGGAGGCCGGCAAACCGGAAGTCGAAAATGTGCGCGAATTGGCCGCAGCTCAACTCGATGACCTGTACGGTGTCGACCAGGGCGAGCTTGACCGGTCATTGCGGCTCAAGGTGGCCTTGGAGAAATTGCGCAGCGACGGCGGCTATGACGCATTTGCCATCCGGTGCTGGCCGGAAACATTCACCGAATATGGCGGCGCTGTCTGCGGTCCGGTTTCCATGATGGGCGAAGCCAGGCGCCCATGCGCCTGCGAGGCCGATGTCTACGGCGCATTGACGCAGCTCTTGTTGCAGGAAGCCGCAAAGGCGCCCGTATTTCTCACCGATCTCGTGGATGCCGATGTTTCAGACGACACCATGGTAGTGTGGCATTGCGGGCAGGCCCCGGTATCGATGTGCCGGAAGGACGCAAAGGCCGTCGCAACCATCCATACCAATCGCAAGATGCCACTGCTGTACCAATTTGCCCTGAAGCCGGGCCGGGTAACCTTTGCCCGTGTTTCCCAGGCATTTGGCGAAACGAAACTGGTACTCGGCGGCGGCGAGATGCTCGATCGCCCGATGGCATTTACCGGCACTTCCGGCGTTGTACGTTTTGACCGCGGCACATCGGCGGTCCTTGATGACATCATCGCATCGGGTCTCGAACATCATATGGCGCTCGCCTACGGGGAGCACCGCACGTTGCTTAGAAGCGTTGCCGCGGCGATGAATCTTCCTGTTGTGGAGCTGTGACAATGGTGCGTTACGGTCTGATCGGCAGCGGAATGATGGGCCAGGAGCACTTGCGCAACATCGCGCTGCTTGATGGCGTGGAAGTGACTGCGATAGCGGATCCAAACGAAGCCATGCGCAATCGCGCCCTTGGCATTCAGGGAGGCTCTGCAAGCGTTTTTTCCGACTACCGCGACATGCTGTCTGCGGATATCTGTGATGTCCTGCTGATATGTTTGCCCAATGATCTTCACCATTGCGCATTGATCGACGTCTTGCCCGCAAACAAGCCGGTACTGTGCGAAAAACCGATGTGCACGACAATCGCCGATTGCCGTGAGATCGTGCGATTGCAGCAACAACGTCCGGCGCCGCTATGGATCGCGATGGAATACCGGTACATGCCTCCCGTTCAACGGCTGGTCAGCGAAGTTGAAGCGGGCACGGCAGGTGACCCGATGATGATGGCGATTCGCGAGCATCGTTTTCCATTCCTTGAAAAGGTCGGCAACTGGAACCGTTTCAGCAAGCGGACCGGCGGCACGCTGGTCGAAAAATGCTGTCATTTCTGGGATCTGATGCGCCTGGTTCTGAAAAGCGATCCGGTACGTGTCTACGCTTCGGGCGCAATGGATGTAAATCATGTCGATGAACGTTACGAAGGCCAAACCCCCGACATTATCGACAATGCCTTTGTTTGTGTTGATTTCGCCAATGGCTCAAGAGGGATGCTCGATCTTTGCATGTTTGCGGAAGGTTCGTACTGGCAGGAGGTAATTTCGGTCACCGGAAATATCGCCCGGATCGACGCTTGCATTCCTGGTCCGGCGCGATTCTCCAGCGATGGTTCTGAACGCGCCTCGCGCATCGTCATTTCGGATCGCGCAAAAAAGCATGAGCAAGTTGAAGATATTCATGTCGATGCGGCGATACTGGGAGCAGGAGATCATCACGGCTCGACCTATTTTCAGCATCAGCATTTTCTTGACCTGGTACGCGCCGGTTCCGGAAATCCCGAGGTTGGCGCCGAAGACGGATTGTGGTCGGTCATGGTCGGCGCAGCCGCAGAGAGGTCGGCGAAAAGCGGGCAGTCGGTGTCGCTGGAGGAAGTCGGATGATTGTCATAACCGAGTTCATGGACGAAAATGCCGTCAACACCCTCCGCCAGCACCACGAAACGCTTTACGATCCGGGCCTGGCCGACCGTCAGGAGGAATTGCCGCCTATTCTTGGCAACGCCACGGCGCTGGTGGTGCGCAATCGCACCCGGGTCGGCAAGGCACTACTTGACGCCGCGCCAAACCTGCAATGTGTTGGCCGGCTCGGTGTCGGTCTGGACAATATTGATCTCGATGCCTGCCGGGCGCGTAATATCGCGGTTTATCCGGCGTCCGGGGCAAACAATCTCAGTGTTGCCGAATACGTTATCACGGCGGCTATGGTGTTGCTGCGTGGCGCCTGGTTTGCCAATTCCGCCATGCTGGCAGGCGAATGGCCACGCCAGTCGAGCGCCGGACGTGAGATCGCCGGCAAGACGCTCGGGCTGGTCGGATATGGGGCGATTGCCCGCGATACAGCCGCACTGGCCCGCGGTCTTGGAATGACCGTATGTGCACATGACCCGTATCTTGCATCCGACGATCCGGCGTGGCGGGAAACTGCGAATCTGCCGCTCGACCGGTTGCTGCCGGAAAGCGACGTGGTCAGCTTGCATATTCCACTGACGGATGCGACCCGGCACCTGATAGACGCCGGCGCATTGGCCATGATGAACCCCAATGCCGTGCTGATCAACGCTGCACGCGGCGGTGTTGTTGATGAGGCGGCGTTATGCATGGCGCTGAAATCCGGCCAGATTGCCGGCGCCGCCCTGGATGTGTTTGAAAACGAACCGTTGACCGCCGGCGAAGCCAGAATATTTTCCGGCATTCCCAATATCATACTGACCCCTCATATTGCAGGTGTCACGAAGGAATCCAATATCCGCGTCAGCGATGTAACCGCACAGGCGGTCCTGCGCCATCTGGGCGACGTGTGAGCCATAGGAAATTGCCACATCACCTGTGTGCATCTCTGCCACCCAACGCGGAAAATTCACGCAGCATGCGGCCACAGGTACATGCGCAACAAGTTATTGGACACTGAATAAACTGGTGCCGCTTACGGGCACCAAATATGCTTTTCATATGGCTA